>JALZEG010000365.1 GCA_030862185.1 Actinomycetota bacterium | reverse complement strand
CCGCGCCCGGGCCGGTCCTCGCGATCCTTGCCGCGGACTGCGCCGCGGTCGCGCTGTGGGGCTCGCGCGGGGTCGCGATCGTGCACGCGGGGTGGCGCGGGCTCGTCGCGGGGATCGTCGCGAAGGGAGTGGAGCGCGCCGGCGACGTCCACGCCGCCTGGATCGGCCCCTCGATCCATTCGTGTTGCTACGAGGTCGGCCCGGAGGTCGTCGCGGCGTTCGAGGAGGCAGGCCTGCCGGTCGCGGACGCGTCGCACGTCGATCCCGGCCGGGCCGCGCACGCCGCGCTGCGCGACGCGGGCGTCGAGAGCGTCGCCATGAGCGAGATCTGCACGTCGTGCGACCCGCGCTTCTTCTCGTACCGGCGCGACGGCGTCACCGGCCGCCACGGCGCGTTCGTGTCGTTGCTCGGATGAACGTCCCGGAGCGATACGCGAGCGTGGTTCGCCGCGTCGGCGAGGCCGCGCGCCGGGCGGGACGCGACCCCGGCGACGTGACGGTCGTCGCCGTCTCCAAGACGTGGCCCGCGGACGTCCTCGAGGACGCGGCCGGCGCCGGCGTCGAGGTCTTCGGGGAGAATCGCGCGCAGGAACTGAGGGAGAAGGTCGCGGTCCTCGGCGACCGCGTGCGCTGGCACTTCGTCGGCCCCCTCCAGTCGAACAAGGTCCGTCACGTCGTAGGCGTGGCGGAGCTCGTCCACTCCGTCGACCGTTACGGCCTGGCCGAGGCGATCGCGCGGCGCGCCCGCGCGCTCGGCGTCGTGCAGGACGTGCTGATAGAGGTGAACTCCGGCGGCGAGGCGAGCAAGCACGGCGTCGAGCCGGCGGGCGCGGCGCGGCTGGCCGAGGAGGTCGCGGCGCTCGACGGCGTCGGGGTGCGCGGGCTGATGTCGATCCCGCCTCGTGCCACCGACCCCGAGCGGACGAGGCCCTACTTCCGCGACCTCGCGGCGCTGAGCGACCTGGTCGCCGCGGCCGTGCCCGGCGCGACCGAGCTGTCGATGGGCATGAGCGCGGACTTCGAGCAGGCCATCGAGGAGGGAGCCACGATCGTGCGGGTCGGGGAGGCGATCTTCGGCCCCCGCCGCACGCGCTGAGCGCGCGGCCCCCGTGGCCCCGCCGGTCCGGGATATCCTTCGCTCCATGGCCGGCGTGTGGAGGAAGACTCTCGTGTACCTCGGTTTGGTCGAGGACGACGAGCTCGACGAGTACGCGTACGAGGAGCACGAGGAGGAGGAGCCTCCCCGCAAGCAGTCGCGCCGCGCGGCCGCCTCCTCCCAGGCCGCCCGCGAGCCCGACGAGGCCTTCGCTCCCCGCCGCGAGGCGGTCGTGCGGTCGATCCCGTCCCAGCCCCAGGCACGCTTCCACCTCGTGACCCCGACCCAGTTCAAGGCCGACGCGCAGGAGGTCGGCGACAAGTTCCGCGAGGGCTTCTCGGTCCTGATGAACCTCCACTCCGCCGAGGGGCGCGAGAGGCAGCGCCTGATCGACTTCGCGAGCGGGCTCGCGTACGGCATGGGAGGCGGCATCCAGCCCGCCGGCGAGAACGTCATCCTGATCACCCCTCCGGGCGTCCAGGTGTCCGCGGAGGAGAGACAGCGCTTCCTCGAGGAGCGCGGCTTCTTCAAGCAGGCCTAGGGAGAGCCCGGGTGGACCCGCGCGAGATCCTCTGCATCGCGCTCGAGGTCTACGTGCTGATCCTGTTCGCGCGGATCGTGCTGTCGTGGGTGACGATGTTCTGGTCGCCTCCGGCGGCGCTGTCGCCCGCGATCCGGGTCGTATACGACCTCACCGAGCCGATCATGGGCTTCTTCCGGCGCTACATCCCGGCCGTCGGCGGGCTCGATCTCTCACCGATCTTCATATTCATCATCCTCTCGTTGGTCAGGGCCCAGATCGGCTGTTAGACGCCCGTGAAACCGGCTTTTCGCCGGGGGTGGATGCGATACTCCCCGTATGGATCTGACTGCGCGCGACATCCACGAGAAGCTGTTCCACGACGCCTGGCGCGGCTACAACCAGGAGGAGGTCGACGACTTCCTCGACCGCGTCGCCGAGGTGCTCGACCGCGTGCAGCGCGAGAACGAGATCCTGCAGAAGCGCGTCGCCGAGCTGGACTCCGCCGTCGCCGCGAGCCGCGACACCGAAGAGATGCTCAAGAAGACGCTCGTGAGCGCGCAGCAGGCCGCGGAGGAGGCCATCGCCACCGCGAAGGCGAAGGCGAGCGACCTCATCACCGAGGCCGAGGCGCGGGCGCGGCGGTCGATCGAGGAGGCCGACGAGCGGGTGCAGACCGCCGAGGCCGAGGCGCGCCGCAAGACCCTCGAAGCCGAGCGCGAGCACGAGCGGCGGAGGGCCGAGCTCGACGCGAACATCGAACGGCTCCAGGGCCTCGAGAACGAGCTGAAGAGCCGGATCAAGGGGTTCCTCGACATGCAGGCCCAGGCGCTGCAGGGCCTCGAGATCGTGGGACCGCCGCCCGAGATCCTGGGCCCGGCGGGGACGCCGTCGGCCGGAGAGGCCGCCGCGGAGCCGCCGGAATCCGGCGACGCGCCACAGGAGGCGTCCGCCCCTCCCGAGACCGCCGCACCCGCCGGCGGGGACGACACGGCAGAGCCGCCGCCGGAAGCGACGGCGCCCGAGTCCGGCTCGCCGGGGCTCGTCGACGACTCCACCGCCGCGGAGACCGCGGCCCGCGTCGTCACGCTGCCCGACGCCTCCGGCACCGGTGGCGACCGCCACGCCGAGGCAGGCCACGGCCGCCGCGGGATGAGAGGGCTCCTGTGGAGGGACGAGGGCTAGGCAGCCCGTGACGCTCCTGGTCGCGGCGGCGGCGCTCCTCGCCGTCGGCGCCGGTGTGACCCTGGTCCTCGGCTGGGCGGCCGAAGACCCCGTCCTGGTCTGGGTGTCGATCCTGGCGAGCGGCTTCGCCGCGCTCTTCCTCGTTGCGGCGGCCCGCGGCAGCCCCCCCGACGACGAGGCCTGAGCGCGTCACACGTGCGTGATTTGCTTATTCCGCAAGCGCCGTCGCTCCCTCAAACTCGCTGCCAGAGGCCCGACTTCCGAAGGACGCGGCGCGAGTGAGACCGGTCAAGGTACTGATCGCCGACGACGACGAGAGCATCCGCAGCATCTTGCGGATCGCGCTCGTGCACGAGCCCGGGGTGGGCGAGGTCCGCGAGGCGTGCGACGGCTCGGACGCAGTCGCGATCAGCCGCGTCTGGGCTCCCGACGTCGTCGTGCTGGACTACTGGATGCCGGAGCTGGACGGTGGCGCCGCGGCCCGGGCGATCCGTCTGCACCACCCGAACGTGCGCATCGTCGCGTTCTCCGGAGTGCTCCAGGGCACGCCGGAATGGGCGGACCACTCCTTCTTGAAGGGCGAGCTGCCCGACCTGGAGCTCGTCGTCAGGCTGGGACGCGACTCGCTAGCCCGGTTTGCGGAGGCCGACGCGGGCGAGGCCGCGGTCTAGCGCCACCTCGTCGGTCGCGGCCCCCTCGGGTGCGGCGGCGAAGTCCGTAGCGGTCGCGAGGACCTCCCGCGCGATCATCGCCTCGTGCGCCCGCAGCGCGGCCGCGATCTCGTCGTCTTCCGACGACAGCCACAGCTCGATGCGGTCCTCGACCGCGAGCCCGCTGCTCTTGCGCAGGTCCTGGACCGCTCGGACGACCTCGCGCGCGACGCCCTCGGCCGCGAGGTCCGGCGTCACGTGGAGGTCGAGCGCGACGCCGTAGGGGCCATCCTGCGCGAGCGAGAACCCTTCGCGTCCCGAGACGCGCACGTCGAGCTCGTCGCGGGACAGCGCGACGTGCTCGCCGTCCACCTCGACCGTCGCCGACCCGTCGCGTTCCAGCGCGGCCACGAGCTCGTACGCGTCGGCCTGCGCGAGAGCGGCCGCGACGTCGCGCACCTGCTTGCCGAAGCGGGGGCCGAGCGCCTTGAAGTTCGGCTTCACCGTGTAGGTGACGAGCTCGGCGAGGCCGCGGGCGACCTCGATCTCCTTGACGTTCAGCTCCTCGGCGAGCAGCTCCTCGAGCTCGGCGAGGTCGTCCACCTCCGCCGCGGGCAGGACCACGACCGCCTTGGCGAGCGGCTGGCGCACGCGCACCTTCGCCTCGGTGCGCGCCGATCGTCCCGCGGAGACGAGCCGGCGCACGAGCTGCATCCGCCGGCGCAGGTCGTCGTCCGCGCGGAACCCGTCCGGCCCCGGCCAGTCCGACAGGTGCACGGAGTCCTCGCCGGTGAGGTTCGTGTAGATCTCGTCGGCGACGAACGGCGTGTAGGGGGCCGTCAGCCGCGCGACCGTCACGAGGCACTCGTGCAGCGTCAGGAAGGCCGTCTTCGTGTCCTGGTCGGAGGCCGAGCGCCAGAACCGCCGCCGGCTCCGCCTCACGTACCAGTTCGAGAGGTCGTCGACGAAGCGGTCGAGCCGCCGCCCCCCGCGCGTGCAGTCGAACGTCTCGAGCGCGTCGGTGACCTCGCGCACGGTGTCGTCCAGCTCGGCGAGGATCCAGCGGTCGATCCGCGGCCGCTCGGTCACCGGCTCGTGCGCCGAGGGGTCGAACCCCTCGAGCGACGCGTACGTCACCCAGAACGAGTACGTGTTCCACAGCGTCAGCAGGTACTTGCGCAGGCTCTCCTCGATCAGCTCGACGGACACGCGCCGCGGCGACCACGGCGATCCCGACGTCAGCAGGTACCAGCGCAGCGCGTCTGCCCCCTGCGCGTCGAGCACCACCCACGGGTCGATGACGTTGCCGAGCGACTTCGACATCTTGCGTCCCTGGGCGTCGACGATGTGGCCGAGGCACACGACGTTGCGGTAGGAGTTCACCCCCCGCACGAGAGTCGCCACCGCGAGCATCGAGTAGAACCAGCCACGCGTCTGGTCGATCGCCTCCGAGATGAAGTCCGCGGGGAAGCGGGTCTCGAAGACGTCTTCGTTCTCGAACGGGTAGTGCCACTGGCCGAACGGCATCGAGCCCGAGTCGAACCACGCGTCGATGACGCTCTTCACGCGCCGCGCGGTCTCGCCGCACTCGGGGCACGTGATCGTCACCTCGTCGACGTAGGGACGGTGGGGGTCCAGGTCCGACAGGTCGCGGCCCGCGTGCTCGCCGAGCTCAGCGATCGACCCCATGCAGGTCGCGTGCCCGGCATCGCAGCGCCACACCGGCAGCGGCGTCCCCCAGTAGCGGTCGCGCGACAGCGACCAGTCGACGTTGTTCGCGAGCCAGTCGCCGAAGCGTCCGTGCTTGATCGTCGGCGGCTGCCAGTTCGTGTCCTCGTTGCTGGCCTGCAGCTCGGCGCGGATCTGGGAGGTCCGGACGTACCAGTCCTTGCGGGGGTAGTAGAGGAGCGGCGTCCCGCAGCGCCAGCAGTGCGGGTAGGCGTGCTCGTAGTCCTCCGCCTTGAACAAGAGCCCGCGCGCGCCGAGGTCCTCGACGATCCTGGGATCGGCGTCCTTGACCCACAGCCCCGCGAACGGCTCGCCCCGCGCCACGACCTTCCCGGAAGGGTCGATCATCCCGACGACCGGCAGGCCGTCGCGTTTCGCGACCTCCATGTCCTCCTCGCCGTAGGGAGCAAGGTGCACGATCCCGGAGCCGTCGTCGGTCGTGACGAAGTCACCCGGACGGACCCGGTGTCCGGTCTCGCCGCTGGCGACGAAGCCGAAGGGCGGGGAGTAGATGCGGCCGACGAGATCGCCGCCGTGAACCTCCTCGATCACCTCGGCCCCCTCGCCGAGCAGCGCCTCGACGCGGTCGCGGGCGAGGATCAGCGTCGCCCCGTCCTTGTGCGGATCCGCCACGCGCGCGTAGGCGACCTCGGGCCCCACGGCGGCCGCCATGTTCGACAGCAGCGTCCACGGCGTCGTCGTCCACACGAGCAGCGCGGTCGACGGGTCGCCGGCGAGGGGGAACCGGACGTAGACCGACGGGTCGACGACGTCCTTGTAGGCGTCGGTCTGGTGCTGCTCGTGCGACGAGAGAGAGGTCTCGCAGCGCGGGCAGTAGGGGACGACCTTGAAGTCCTCCTCGAGCAGGCCCTTGTCCCAGATCTGCTTGAGAATCCACCAGACGCTCTCGACGTAGTCCCGCGACATCGTCCAGTAGGCGTTGTCCTGGTCGACCCAGTAACCGATGCGATCGGTGACCCGCGCGTGGTCGTCGACGTAGCGCTGGACGGACTCGCGGCACAGGCGGGTGAACTCTTCGATCCCGATCTTCTCCTCGATCTCGCGCTTCTGCGTGATGCCGAGGCTCTTCTCGACCTCGATCTCGACGGGCAGGCCGTGGCAGTCCCACCCGGCCTTGCGGTGGACGTAGTGGCCGCGCATGACCTGGAAGCGGCAGTAGACGTCCTTGAACGCCCGGGGCTCGACGTGGTGGATGCCGGGCTTGTTGTTGGCCGTCGGCGGTCCGTCGTAGAAGACCCATTCCGGCGCGCCGGCGCGGATCTCGAGGGTCCGGTGGAAGACGTCCTTGTCGCGCCAGCGCGCGGCGACCTGGGCCTCCATCTCGGGCCAGGAGACGTGCGGGTCGACGGGTCTGTAGGAGCGCTCCGGCATGGAGGACAGGTTAGCTTGCGGCGATGTCGCTTCCCTCCTGGGTGCGCGCCGCGCGCGACGGATCAGGGTCGTCGGGATGACGCCGCAGGAGGTGACTGGCGCGCTGGGCGTTGTGCTATCGTCCCGCGCCCATGAGCCCGGCCAAGAAGCCCGCTAAGAAGACCGCGGCCCGCTCGAAGACCACCGCCAAGACGACGGCCCGCAAGCCGGCCGCGAAGTCCACCTCCAAGAAGACGGCAGCCAAGAAGCCGGCCGCGCGGAAGACGACCGCCAAGAAGACCGCGGCGAAGAAGACCGCTGCCCCCAAGACGACGACTCCGAAGAAGCCCGCCGCCCCGAAGAAGACGACGGCCACCAAGACT
>JALZEG010000356.1 GCA_030862185.1 Actinomycetota bacterium | reverse complement strand
CAGGTCGAGGCGGCCGCTGAGCGCGTCGAGGATGAGCTCGGACCGATCGACCTGTGGGTCAACAACGCGATGGTCTCGGTTTTCATGCCGTTGTCGGAGATGACACCAGACGACTTCCGGCGCGTTACCGAGGTTACGTATCTGGGTTGCGTGTACGGAACCATGTCGGCGCTGCGCAGAATGCTTCCTCGTGATCGCGGTTCGATCGTGCAGGTCGGCTCAGCTCTTGCCTATCGGGGCATCCCCCTGCAGTCGGCGTACTGCGGTGCCAAGCATGCGATGCAGGGCTTCACCGAATCCGTGCGCTGTGAGCTCCTGCACGAGAAGAGCAACGTCCACATCTGCATGGTTCAGCTCCCGGCTCTAAACACTCCTCAGTTCCATTGGGTCAAGACCAACTTCCACAAGCATCCTCAGCCGGTCCCCCCGATCTACCAACCTGAGCTCGCTGCCGAATCGGTCGCATGGGCCGCATCGCATCGACGGCGTGAGGTCAACGTCGGAGAAACCACCGCAGCCACCGTGCTGGCAGACAAGGTCATCCCCGGTGCGCTCGACCGCTACCTCGGAAGGACGGGCTTCGACTCCCAGCAGGCCGACTGGTCGCTCGAGGCTGATCGTGTGGACAACTTGTGGAAACCGGTTGCCGGCGACCACGGAGCGCACGGCGAGTTCGACGAGCAAGCTCATGCGCGCAGCGTCCAATGGTGG
This sequence comes from Actinomycetota bacterium, assembly GCA_030862185.1. Classification (GTDB taxonomy): domain Bacteria; phylum Actinomycetota; class CADDZG01; order CADDZG01; family WHSQ01; genus JALZEG01. The sequence goes on along the minus strand of JALZEG010000356.1, from coordinate 1,889 downwards.
TTGACGACTCATCGCGGGTGGGCGGCGCTGGCGATGGCTCTGCTTGCCTTCGTTGGCGGCTCCAGAAGGCGGGCCCCCGATCACATTGCTCGTCGACGGCCGCGACCGCCGATATGAGGCCGGAGGCATGGCGAAGCTCTTCGCAACCATCCGTACCTTTTCGGCGTCTTAAGGGTAGAAAAGACGGGGACTCGGCTGGGAGGGAGCGCGTCTTCGTGCAGGCAATGGAGCACAACCCGAACGATCCGCAGCCCGTCGAGTCGCGCCGTCTCTCCGACCGCGGCCCCTCCGGCGCGCCCGAGTCCGACGACGTCATGCGCTGGGTCGCCGCCGGCATCGTGTCCGCAGCCGCCCTCCTGGGCCTCGTCGTCCTCGTCGCCGTCTTCGCCTATTTCCTCCAACCCCCGGGCTGGGTGCAGATGATCCTGGGCGTCGCCATGGCTGGCGGAACGGCCGTCTTCGCGTGGCTGCTCGCTTCGGCGCTGCGGAAGGACGACGCGAGCCCGCGCTCCCAGAGGCGGCGATAGCCTCCGCCGCTTCCGGGGACCCTCCTCGGCTTCGCGAGGGGTGGTACCTGATGAGCACGGCCGACCTCGAGAAGGAGCTCGCCCGCCGGCGGGATCCCGCGGCGGACGTACCACCGTCGAACGCGCAGCCGCTATCGATCGAGGAGGCGCTCGCGTACCGCAACGCAGGCAACCTCCCCGACGAGCGTGGCCGCACGCTCCGGCTCGTGCTCGTCGCGCGAACGCTCGAGGAGGTCCGCGCGCTCGGAGTCAAGCGGGCGCGGTTCGAGCCCGACTACCACGACGCTCCGACGTGGAGGCGCGAGGGATCCGCGCCGGTCAACGTCGTCCCGCTGCGGGAGCCGGGTGTCGCCGGCGATCCGTCGCCGTGGTGGGAGTCGCCCGACGTCGCGCAGCTCGAGGCGGAGTGGCGTGACACCGGACGCGTCGCGGGCCTCGTCGTTCCCGCGGAGTACCGCGGGTTCGTGCTCAAGACCGTGGCGAGTCTGCGCCAGGCGGGGCTCCCGGTGACCGTCGATTCGGTCGCCGATTCGATCGCGCGGTGGCTGTCGCCGGAGCAAGCCGACGCCGTCCGCTCCGCCCTGCGGCCGGGCTCGTAAGCGTCGGATCGCCGAGACGTGGGTAGGACCCGACTACGGGTCGCCTACTCAGGAGGTAACTAATGTCTTCGATAGAGCAGAGCGTGGAAGTCTCGGTTCCGGTCCGCACCGCGTACAATCAGTGGACGCAGTTCGAGGACTTCCCGCACTTCATGGAAGGCGTCAAGGAGATCCGCCAGCTCGACGATTCGAGCCTCCACTGGACGGTCGAGGTCGCGGGCCAGGTGCGCGAGTTCGACGCGAAGATCACCGAGCAGAACCCCGACGAGCGCATCGCATGGACGACGATCGACGGCCCTCACCAGGCCGGCGTCGTGACGTTCCACCGCCTCGGTGACAACCAGACGAAGGTCATGCTCCAGATGGAGTACGACCCCGAGGGGCTCGTCGAGAAGGCGGGTGACGCGCTCGGAATCGTGCGGGCGCGCGTGAAGACCGACCTCGAGAGGTTCAAGAAATTCATCGAGAGCCGCGGCGAGGAGACCGGCGCGTGGCGCGGCGAGGTCGATCAAACCAAGAAGTCGTAAGGGTTCCCATAGGACGGGATCGCTCGCGATCCCGTTAGAGCGAAAGAGGGGCGCCGGGGGGCCGGCGCCCTTTTCGCGCGGGTAGCTTCTGCGCGTGCAGCTGAGCCGGTCGCGCATCGCAGAGCTCTCGCTCGTCGGCATCGCCGCGATCTGGGGCCTGACGTTCGTGATGGTCCAGGACGCGGTCGAGCGCCTTCCGGTCATGGCGTTCCTCGCGTACCGGTTCGTGCCCGCGT
>JALZEG010000341.1 GCA_030862185.1 Actinomycetota bacterium | reverse complement strand
CGGCCGCGTGGACCTGGATCGCGAGGGCGAGGCGCGCGGGGTCGAAGCCGGCCGCCGCCGCGGCCCGGCGGCGATTCTCGGTGACGTCGGCGCGGTCGTCGCCCACGCGGATCGCGAGGTTCAGCGTGTCGTAGGGAGTCTTGCTGACGCCGCCGAGCCGCGCGGTGAACCCGACGAGGACGCCCGCGCGCCGCGCGGGCTCGTCCGCGTACCAGAGGACGTCGCCGGAGACGCGTTCATCGAGGGTGGGTTCCACCACGTCAGTCTCGCCCACGCGCGGAACCGCCCCCTGCAAGAGGGGGCGGTTCCGCGACTAGTGAGATTCGGCTACTTCGTGAACGTCGCGACGATCGTTCCGCTCGACGCTCGGCTGATGCAGGTGGGCTGGTCGGGACCGGGGGTCGTATAGACCGACACCCTCACCGGGAGGCCCGGTTCGATCGCCACCGGCTCTGGCGTCTCGCCGCACCAGGTCCCCATGATCTCGTAGGAGTCGTCGCTGGGGTCGGAGTTCTGCGACATCGTGAAGGTCGGAGTGCCGCCGGCGTCGTCGTCGATCGTGATCGAGATCGTCGTCTCGTTCGCGAGCGTCCCGAACTCGAAGGCACCGCCGGCGTTGGACGTCCCGACGACACCGGGTACGCCGACTGCGGGGTTGTCGTAGGTGCCCTCGGCCACGCGGGGCTTGGCCTTCTTCTTCTTGCCTGCCTCTGCGGGAGCGACGAGGGCCCCGGCGAGCAGCCCGATCATGACGCTGGTAACGATGAGCTTCTTCATTGTTGGAGCCCCCTGTCGAAGATTAGTCCTGCGAGGGATTTCGACGGCGGGGCGCGGGTTCCTCCACGACGCGAGAAGAGGGCGGCCCGCAAGCCGCCCCCTCTGCCCCGGTTCGTCCGGCTATTCGTTCCTGAGGAACGACGGGATGTCGAGGTCCTCCTCCGCGTCGAAGACCAGGCGCTCGCGCTCGGTCTCGCCGAGGAAGGCCGGCTCCGAGTCGTCGACCGCCGGGATCGAGAAGATCTCCTCCTCCGGCTTGACGAGGTCTTCGGCCTCGCGCTGCCCCCACCGGTCGAAGCCCGCCGCGATGACCGTCACGCGCACCTCGTCGCCGAGCGTGTCGTCGACGACCGCGCCGAAGATGATGTTCGCGTCGCCGTGCGCGGCCTGCGAGATGATGCCGGCCGCCTCGTTGACCTCGAACAGCCCGAGGTCCGACCCGCCGGCGATGTTGAGGAGCACGCCGCGGGCACCGTCGATCGACGCCTCGAGGAGCGGCGACGAGATCGCCAGCCGCGCGGCCTCGGCGGCGCGGTTCTCCCCGCGCGCCTGGCCGATGCCCATCAGCGACGACCCGGCGTCGGTCATGACCGCCTTGACGTCGGCGAAGTCGAGGTTGATCAGCCCCGGGGTAGTGATCAGGTCGGTGATCCCCTGCACACCCTGGAGGAGGACCTCGTCCGCCATCCGGAACGCCTCCAGGACCGACGTCGTCGCGTCGCCCACGTCGAGGAGCCGGTCGTTCGGGATCACGATCAGCGTGTCGACCTTGTCCTTGAGGTTCGCGATGCCGTGCTCGGCCTTCGTGGCGCGCTGGCGTCCTTCGAACCCGAAGGGGCGCGTGACGACGCCGATCGTTAGCGCGCCGAGCGACTTGGCGACCTCGGCGACGATCGGCGCGCCGCCCGTGCCGGTTCCGCCGCCCTTGCCCGCGGTGATGAAGACCATGTCGGCCCCCTTCAGGACCTCCTCGATCTCTTCGCGGTGCTCCTCGGCGGCCTGACGTCCTACCTCCGGATCCGCGCCGGCGCCGAGGCCGCGCGTGAGCTCACGGCCGATGTCGAGCTTCACGTCGGCGTCCGACATCAGGAGAGCCTGCGCGTCGGTGTTGACGGCGACGAACTCGACGCCCTTCAAGCCGACCTCGATCATGCGGTTGACGGCGTTGACGCCGCCGCCGCCGATCCCGACGACCTTGATGACGGCCAGGTAGTTCTGCGGTCCAGTCGCCACTTGCGACCTCCTTCTCTTCGCGCCCGCGGGGGACGAAAGCTTCGACTCTGACTTCAGTCTTTGCGTGCCGCGCTTGCTCATCGCGCGTTCTCCCAGGTCAAAGGGGGTGGACGAACCCTTGAGCGTCGACTTCACCCTTAAGGTTATGTCAACCTGTACTAACGGTCGAGGAATATACCATTGGGCACTCGCCCGTCAAGGTGCGTCGCCGCGGCGTGCGGGCCTGCCGGGAGCTACTGCGACGCGAAGCTCGGGCTCGCCGGCGCGACCTCCGGCGGTGGCGGGCCTACCGCCGGGCTCGTCGGCACGCGCACGTCGATGTAGGACGTCGCCCGGCCCTCCTCCGCGAGCTGCTTGCGCAGCGCCAGCACGACCTCGTTCTTCGCGTCGAGGCGCTCCGCCGCTCCGTAGCGGACCTGCGTCCCGTCGACGAGCGTGAACGAGATCCGCTCGAGCGAGGTGGCGAAGACCGCCTGGACGTCGGCGGCCAGCCTCTTGGGGAGCGACCTCCACGCGGCGAGGACCTCCCGCATCACGGGCTCGTGGAGCTTGACCCCGGGCTTGATCCTGTCGATCTCCACCCCGCCGACGACGGGGAGCCCCGGCTCGCTCGTCCCGGTCGCGAGCACGTGCCCGCGCGCGTCGATCGTCCAGCGCGCGAGACCCAGCGACACCACCAGCGCGGGCCTGCGCTCGACGACCTTCACCTTCACGGTCCCCGGCAGACGCCGCTGGACCTCGGCGTCGGCCACCCACGGCAGGCGCTTCGCCGCGGCGACCACCTCGTCGGAAGACAGCAGCAGCAGGTTGTCCTCGGACCCGAGATCGGCGGCGGCGGCGACCTCCGCCGCGGTCGTGTGCTCGGCCCCGGTCAGCTTGACGTCGCGCACGCGCAGCAGCGGCGACCAGAACGCCCCCCACACGAGGACGGCGAGCAAACCCAGCGTGACCAGGACGACGACGACCTTGCGCTTCTTCCCCCGCGCCACGTCCTTGCGGCGGCGCCGGATGCGCGGGTCCGTCTCGACGCGGGTCACGATCCGGCTCCCGCGGCGGCCGGCGCGCGGAACGAGCCGGCGAAGCGAACCTCGGGCTCGAGCTCGATCCCGGTCGCGGCCTTCACCTTCGTCCTCACCGCGTGCACGAGGTCGAACACGTCCTGCGCGGTCGCGCCGGGCGCGGCGACGAAGAAGTTCGCGTGCACCTCGGAGACGCGCGCGCCGCCGACCGCGAAGCCCTTGAGGCCGGTCGCCTCGACGAGCCGACCGGCGAAGTCGCCGGGCGGGTTCTTGAAGACGCTGCCGGCGTTCAGCGCGGCCCCCGGTTGCGTCGCGGCGCGATGTCGGCGAAAGGACTCCATGCGTTCCCTTATAGCAGCGGAAGGGGCGACTTCCAGGGAAAAGCGCGCGTCGATCACGAACTGCGCCGGCGCCAGCGCGGACCTCCGGTAGCCCATCCCGAGGTCGGCGACCGCGATCTCGTCGAGGCTGCGCGCGTCGAGGTCGAGGACGCGCGCAACGGTGAGGTGGTCGGCGATCTCGCTCCCGTGCGCTCCGGCGTTCATCCGGACACCCCCGCCGACGGACCCCGGGATCGACACGAGGAACTCGAGTCCGGTCAGCCCCCGGCGCGCGGCCCAGTTCGCGAGCTGCGGCATCGACGTCCCCGCGCCGGCGAGGACGCTCCCCTCGGCCGGACCCGCCTCTATCCGCGCGAGGCCCGGCCCGGCGTGGACGACGACCCCCGGCCATCCCTCGTCCGAGACGACGGTGTTCGAGCCGCGCCCCAGGAACAGCAGGGGGACGTCGCCGGCGCGCTGCAGCACCTCGGCGAGCGCCGCCACGTCCGCCCCGTCTCCCACCTCGACTAGGAGCGCGGCGGGCCCCCCCAGCCGGTAGGTCGTCAACGGTGCGAGCGGTCGCCCGCGGTGGGCTCGCCCGGGCAAGGCGGCGTCGAGCGCGTCCGCGAGCACGTCGAGCTTCATGCGCGCGCCCCGATCCTGTCGAGGAGCTCGTCCCCCACCGCGGTCACGTCACCGGCGCCGAGGGTCAGCACGGCATCCCCCGGGCGCGCCGTGGCGGCGAGGTACGCCACGAGCTCGTCGCGGTGCGGAAGGTAGGCGACGGGGCGGCCCGGCAGCGCGCGGCACACCGCGTCGGCCACGAGCTTCCCGGTGACGCCGGGAACGGGCTCCTCCCCCGCTCCGTAGACGTCGGTGACGACCACGCGGTCCGCCCCCGCGAACGACGGTCCGAACTCCTCCGCGAACGCGCGGGTGCGCGAGTAGCGGTGGGGCTGGAAGACCGCGACCACGCGCTCCCACGGTCCTGGTCGCGCGGCTCCCAGCGTCGCGCGTACTTCCGTGGGATGGTGCGCGTAGTCGTCCACGACCGTGACGCCGCGCGCCTGGCCGCGCACCTGCCAGCGGCGTTCGACGCCCCGGAACTCGCCGAGCCCGCGCGCGACCTCGTCCGGAGC
>JALZEG010000340.1 GCA_030862185.1 Actinomycetota bacterium | reverse complement strand
GAGGTCGGGATCCTGGTCGCGACGATCGGGCTCTCCCAGGGGATCATCGAGCCCGACCTCTACACGGTCGTCGTGATCATGAGCGTCGCCACGACGTTGATGGTGCCCCCGGCGCTGAAGGCGCTGTTCGCCGGGCGGCCGACCCCCGCCGAGCGCCTCCGGACGCGGCGGGACATCGAGGGGATCGGCGGTTAGCTAGGCGCTCCAGTCGAGGCCCGTCTCGTGGGCCGACTCGACGTAGGCCGCGACCAGGTCCACCGTCGCGTCCACGTCCTGGACGTACGCCATCTCGTTGACAGTGTGGACGTAGCGGATCGGTATCGAGATCGTGATGACGGGGACCCCGGCACGCGTCAGCTGGATGCCGCCGGCGTCGGTGCCCCCGCGCGGCAGGATCTCCATCTGGTAGGGGATCGACCTGTCCTCGGCGATGCGCTTGAACGTCCGCACGAGCCTCGGGTCCGAGATCGAGCCCGAGTCCATCAACCCGATCGCCGCGCCCTTCCCCAGCGCGCACACCTGCTGGCTGCGGTCGGCGCCCGGCAGGTCTCCCGCGATCGTCACGTCGACCGCCACGCCGACCGCCGGCTCGATCTCGAAGGCCGCGGTCGTCGCGCCGCGCACCCCGACCTCCTCCTGCACGCTGACGACGGCATAGATCTCGGCCCCTGTCCGGCTCGCCTTCCGCAGCGCCTCGAGGACGACGTACACGCCGAGACGGTCGTCGAGGTAGGGCGCGGTCACGGCGCCGTCGGTGACGAGCGGCTCGCGCACCAGCGAGACCGGGTCCCCGACGGCCACACCCGCCTTGACCTCCTCCGCAGTCAGCATCAGGTCGACGAAGAGGTCCTCCATCTTCGGGGGCTTCTTGGCCTCGTCGCCGCTCAAGAGGTGGATGGGCTTGGTGGCCGGAGCGAGGAGGCCGACGTAGTCCCGCTGCTCGCCGCAGACCACCACCCGCTGCATGACCAGCGTCCGGGGATCGAAGCCACCCACGGGCGAGATCCTGAGGAACCCGTCGTCGTCGATGTGCGTGACGAGGAACCCGATCGAGTCCATGTGGGCGCAGATCATCACCCGCGGCCCCGAGCCGTGGCGGATGCCGACCAGGTTCCCGAGAGCGTCGATGCGCGTCTCGTCCACGAGGTCGGTCATGTGCTTCTGGACGACGTCCCGGATCCTTTCCTCGCGGCCGGAGATGCCCGGAGTCGAGACCAGGTCCTTGAATAGCTCGGCGTTCACGGTTCTCCCCTCTTAGTCCCCCAGCAGGCCTCAATGTTGTTCACACTTCGATACAAATGCAAACAAACGTTGTCGCGACTGGCCAGGTTGTGCCACGGAGGGTTTAATGGCGGCGCCCTCGGACTGCTGCGCCAGGAGGTGTCATGACCCTGTACGAGCTGCTTCTCTTCGTCCACATCCTGGCCGCGGCCGTCTGGGTCGGCGGTGCCGTGATGCTGAAGGTCCAGAGCGCCCACGCGCTGAAGTCGGACCCGAACCGGGCGGCGGAGCTGGCCCTCGAGACGGAGCGGGTCGGCACGACCCTCCTGATGCCGGCGTCGCTCGCCCTGCTGGCCGGAGGGCTGTGGCTCGTGTTCGAGGGCGACTGGGGCTTCGGTCCCCTCTGGATCAAGCTCGGGCTGGGGATCTACGTCGTGTCCGCGGTGTCCGGCGCCGTCTTGCTCGGTCCCCTCTACAAGCAGGTGGGGGAGCTGCGGACGGAGCGGGGGCCGGGCGACGCCGAGGTGACGGCGCGCCTCCAGCGCATCTCGAACCTCTCCTGGATCGACCTCGTCCTGCTGGTGGCCGCGGTCTTCGTGATGACGGTGAAGCCGGGCTAGCTCAGACCCTCGCCGGCACCGCCAAGGCCTTCCGCAGGGCGTCCACCCTCTCCGGCACCACCGCGTAGAACGCCCAGGTCCCCCGCTTCTCCCGGCGGAGGAGGCCGGCCTCGTGCAGCACCTTCAGGTGGTGGCTCACCGTCGGCTGGGCCAGCCCGAGGGGCTCGACCATCTCGCATACGCACATCTCGCCCGCCGATCCGGCCGCGATCAGGCTGAGGATCCGCAGCCTCGCCGGGTCGCCCAGGACCCTGAACGCCGTGGCGAGCTGCCTCGCCTCGTCGGGTGCCACGGGGGCCTGCAGGAGCGGCGAGCAGCACTCCTGGATCGTCTGGAGGTCCTTCACGGGCCTATATTGACACGCGTCGATGTCCTGTGCAATATTCACGCCGTTCGATATTGATACCGGTCGATGTAAGGAGCCCGGCATGTCCCGAGTCCAGCTCGCCCTCAACGTCGACGACGTCGACGAGGCGGTCGTCTTCTACAGCAAGCTCTTCGGCGTCGAGCCGGCCAAGAGGCGGCCCGGCTACGCGAACTTCGCCGTCGAGGAGCCCGCGCTGAAGCTCGTGCTCATCGAGAACCGCGGCGCCGGCGGGACGCTGAACCACCTCGGCGTCGAGGTCGCGTCGACCGGCGAGGTGGCCGCGGCGACGGGCCGGCTCGCGGACGAGAGCATCGCGACTCGCCAGGAGGACGGCGTCACCTGCTGCTACGCGCTCCAGGACAAGGTCTGGGTGAACGACCCCTCGGGCGCTCCGTGGGAGATCTACACCGTCCTCGCCGACGCGCCGGGGACGTCGATAAAGGGCGACGCGGCCTGTTGCACCGACGGTGCGGCGGCGGGCGCGGCCTGCTGCTAGACGGCCCCCGAAAGAGCGAAACCGCCCTCCCCCCGGGGGCCGTTTCGCTGTGGGTGACTCGGTTCGCCGGTCCCTACATCACGCAGTACTGCTCGCCCGGCAGCAGGCTGTACGCCTTGCACAAGACGTTCTCGATGCACGGCCCGCCGATCCAGAGCTGCGTGCACGAGGCCTGCGCCTGCGGCGCGAAGCCGATGATGCTCGCGGCGCCCAACGACGCCGCCAGAAGGATGATCCGTTTGCGCATATCGCCTCCTCGTTGAGGGCTAGTCGACGCAGGGCGTCGGACGGACCTTGTTCACGACGCCACAGATCACGTTCTCGATGCACGGTCCGTCGACCCAGAGCTGCGTGCACGAAGCCTGCGCCTGAGGCGCGAAGCCGATGATGCTCGCGGCGCCCAGCGACGCCGCCAGAAGGATGATCCGTTTGCGCATTTGCCGCCTCCTGTCAAGATCCCGCGGCCCTGGGGCGCCGCCCGCCTGCCTTGCAGAAGGGGATTGTGCCGGGGCGTCAGGGTGCGAGTCAAACTTCCGGATTAGCCGGTTTGGGACATTCGGCCGCGGCTACTCCTTCACCCGAAGCCTCACCGACGCGGCGCCGTAGCCGGCCTTCGTGGCCCTCGCCGTCAGCCGGCGCCCCGACCCGTAGGGGCCGAGCGTGATCTCGGCCCTGCCCTCGCCGTCGGTCGTCGCCGACTTGCCGTCGACCTTCACCCGCGCGCCCTCGACGGGATCGCCCGCGTCGGTGACCGTGAAGACGACGGTCGCCCTTCGGGTGAACGTCCTCGGGCGCGCCGCCAGCGTCAGCCCGGGCCGCACCTGGGTGTGCCAGAACGCCACCTTGCCTCCGCTGCACCCGTCGGCGAAGTTCGCCACGAGGTCGAGGACGACTGCGCGGCCGGCGTGAGGGAGAAGAGCGAGTTGCAGTCGCCCAGGGCACGCGGGGGCCGGATCCTGATCACGGCGCCCCAGCGCGTCGCGTCGAGGTTCGACCGGCGCGCGAAGGTGACGGGCCGGCCGGAGGCGTCGACCTGGGACCACACGACCCACAGCCGGCCCTCGGGATCGGCGGCGATGCCGGGGTTGACGAGCTCGCGGCTCCCGCTTCGCGCGACGGCCGTGGAGCTCGTCTCTCCGACCTTCCACACGAGGATTCGCATCGTCGAGGGGTAGCCGCTGCTGGACGCGACGAAGACGCCGCCTCCTTCGCGCGCCGCGATCGGCGTGCGCTGGATCTCCTGCGAGCTGGCGTCGGACCCGTTGTAGATCGTGAAGCTGCCCGGCATGCGCGCCGGCGTTCCGGTGGGCTCTCCGGTCGCCGGGTCGACCTCCTGGGCCCAGATGCCCTCGAAGTCGTTCTGGTTCGAGTACCACGCGAGCCACATCTCGCCGGTGGCGTCGTCGGTGGCCAGGTCGGGGTCGTAGTTGCAGCAACCGGGGGGGCCGGGCACGTCGAACGGATGGTTGGGCGTGGAGGGGTCCACGCCCCGGTGCACGTGGCCTCCTCCGAACGCGAACAGCGGCGTCCCGTCGGCGGCGGTAGCGGCGCCGATGGAGCTCGCACTTCCCCCGGCCCCCTCGGAGACGTCGCCGGGGTGGAGCGTCCACGGCGGCCCCGACGACGGCGCGGTCGCGGTGCTGATGTTGGTGTGCTCCTCGTTGGACGCCGTGCTGCGGATGCCGCCCCAGAACGCGCGCAACCCCCCGTCGGGCGTGAGGACGAGATCGGGGACCGGCCATGCCGACGCCCAGGCCGACTGGACGACGTCGGTCGAGCCGGCGGTCCCTCCGGCGGCGATGGACGTGTGGACGACGTCGTCGGCCGCGGCGTTCCCCGCCGTCTCCCGGACCCACACGAGGTGCAGGGTTCCGTCGGACGTGCGAGCCATGCCGGGCTGCGCGAAGTTCACGCTGGGATTGCCGATCTTCGTCCACCTGCCCGGAGGGCCTCCGCTAGCGGTGGGGGCCGCGACTACCAGGCCGAGCACCGAGAGGGCCGCAAGGGCGCGCAACCGGAACGACCGCATGGGACGCCTCCTTTCGCCGCAAAGGACGAGGGCCACGCTACAGCGAAGCGAGCACGCCGGGAAGTTCGCGATCGAACAGATCAGCCGATGAAGATCCCCGGGTGGAAGACGTAGTGGTAGGCGAA
>JALZEG010000318.1 GCA_030862185.1 Actinomycetota bacterium | reverse complement strand
CCCTCGTCGGTCTCGACCATGTCGAGCGACAGGTCGAACTTCGCGCTCGTGTCCTCGAGGTCGGGCAGGTCGATCTGCAATCCGGTCAGCTCGAACTCGGGCGTCGGCGTGTTCTGGAACCCGAACGCGACCTGGAACAGCGGAGAGTGGCTGAGGTCGCGCGGCGGCTTCATCTCCTCGACGAGCTTCTCGAACGGAAGGTCCTGGTGCGCGTACGCGCTGAGCGCGACATCCTGCACGCGCGCCATCAGATCGCGGAACGTCGGGTCTCCCGACAGGTCCGTGCGCATCACGAGCGTGTTGACGAAGAAGCCGATGAGGCCCTCGATCTCGGCGCGGTTGCGCCCGGCGATCGGCGTCCCGACGACGATGTCGGTCGCGCCCGTATAGCGGTGCAGCAGCGTCGTGAACGCGGCGAGGCCGAGCATGAACGTCGTGACGCCGGCTTGGCGGGCCAGGTCGCGCACCGCGTCCGAGAGGTCCGCCGGGATGTGGAAGTTGACCGCTGCCCCCTCGAAGCTCTGGATCGGGGGACGCGGATAGTCCGTGGGCAGGTCGAGGGACGCAGGCGCGCCCGCGAGGTGGTTCTTCCAGTAGGAGAGCTGCCGCTCGAGCTCCCCGCCCTGGAACCACTTCCGCTGCCACACCGCGAAGTCGGCGTACTGGAGCTCGAGCGGCTCGAGCTTGGGCTCGCGGTCGTCGACGAACGCGGTGTAGATCTCGCTCAACTCCGACGCGAAGATCCCGAGGCTCCAGCCGTCCGAGACGATGTGGTGCATGCAGACGGCGAGCAGGTGGTCCTCGTCGCCGAGCTCGATCAACGTCGTCCTCCACAGCGGCCCGGTCGCGAGGTCGAAGGGACGCGCCGCCTCCTCCTCGACGACCTTCATCGCCGCGGCCTCGCGCTCGTCCTCGTCCAGGTACGCGAGGTCGACGGACGACAGCGGCACGCGGCCCTCGTCCGCGATCACCTGGCGCGGCTCGCCGCGCACGGTCGTGAACGTCGTGCGCAGCGTCTCGTGGCGCTGCACGATCGCGTTCAGGGCCCGCTCGAGGTGCCCCGCGTCGACCGGACCGCTCAGGCGCAGCGCGATCGGCACGTTGTAGGTCGAGCTCGCGGGGTCGATCTGGTCGATGAACCACATGCGCTGCTGCGCGAACGAGAGCAGCGGCAGCTCGTCCGATGCGAGCGTCCGGCCGAGGCCGCCCGCGCGCCGCGCAGAACGAACCAGCGGCAGGAAGTCCTGAGGGGCCGTCTGGTCGAGCACGGCGGCGAGGCCCCCGACGGTCGGGCGCTCGAACAGCGCGCGCAGCGGGATCTCCGCGGCGAACCGGTTGCGGATCCGCGACATCAGCTGCGTGCCGAGCAGCGAGTGGCCGCCGAGGTCGAAGAAGTCGTCGTTCCGGCCGACGCGCTCCAGCCCGAGGACCTCGGACCAGATCTCGGCGAGGACCTTCTCCGTCTCGGTCGCCGGCTCCTCGTAGCCGTGGCCGAGGTCGGGACGTTCCGGGCCCGGCGCCGGCAGCGCGGCCCGGTCGAGCTTCCCCGCGGGCGTCAGCGGCAGCTCGTCGAGCGCGACGAACGCCGCCGGGACCATGTGCGCCGGCAGCAACGCGGCGACGAAGTCGCGCAGCTCGAGTGGGCCGGGTGGGTTCGAAGAGTCGAGCGCCGTCCAGTAAGCGACGAGACGCGAGCCACCCGAGGCGTCGGGCGCCGCCACCACGGCGGCGCGGCGGATCGCCGCGTGCTCGATCAGCGCGGCCTCGACCTCCGCGGGCTCGACGCGGTAGCCGCGGACCTTCACCTGCTCGTCGATCCGCCCGAGGAAGTCGATAGTCCCGTCGGTCCGGTAGCGCGCGCGGTCGCCGGTCCGGTACATGCGCGCCCCCGGCTCCCCGGCGAACGGGTCGGGGACGAATGCCTCGGCGGTCAGGTCGGGACGGCCGAGGTATCCGCGCGTCACTCCCCTGCCCCCGACGTAGATCTCGCCGGGCAGCCCCTTCGGGACGGGCTCGAGGTCGGCGCCGAGCAGGTAGACCCGTGCGCCCGGGATGGCCGTTCCGATGTGCGGCACCCCGGTGGTGCCGTCGACGCGGCCGGCCGTCGCCACCACCGTCGTCTCGGTCGGGCCGTAGCAGTTCACGAGCGCGACGCGCCGGTCCCGCGGCACGACCGTAAGGCGATCGCCTCCCGTCAGCAGCGTCTCGAGAGAGTCCGGCAGCGGCACCGACGCGAGCCCGTGCGCCGTCGCGGTCGGTACGAAGGCGGTCTCGACGCGGTGACGCCCGAAGGTGCGTACGAGCGCGTGCGGGTCGCGCGCGTCCTCCGTCGGGACGAGGACGACCGGCACTCCGGCGGCGAGCGCGGGCCACAGCTCCCACACCGATGCGTCGAAGGACAGCGGCGCGAGGCTCGACGTCGGGCCCCCGCCGTATGCCGACGCGTGCCAGTCGACGAGGTGGGCGAGGTTCGCGTGCGTGGCCGCGACGCCCTTCGGCCGGCCCGTCGAGCCCGACGTGTAGATCACGTACGCGAGGTCGTCCGGCCGCAGGTCCGGCTCCGGCGCAGCGGCCGTACCTGGGGTCGTCACGTCCACGAAATCGTCGATCCCGAAGCGGGCCGCGGTCGCAGTGCTCGACACGACCGCCCGCGGCGCGGCGTCGCGCAGCATGAGCTCCAGCCGCCGCCGCGGGTACGCCGGGTCGAGCGGCAGGTACGCCCCGCCCGCCTTCAGGACTCCGAGCTGCGCGGCGACGAGGTCGAACGAACGCTCCAGCAGGACCGCCACGACGTGGCCCGGCCCGGCACCGCGCCGGTGCAGCTCGGCGGCGACCGCGGCCGCGCGATCGTCCAGCTCCCCGAACGTCATCGCGCGGTCTCCCGCGACCAGCGCGACGTCGTCGCGCGGCCGCCGCGCCACGAGACGGTGGACGAACGGCTCGGACCGCTCGGGCATTGGCGGGTTCAGCTCCTCCACCAGCGCGCGCCCCTGCTCCGGCGACAGCAGCGCGTAGCGCGACACCCGAAGGGCGGGGTCGGCGACGATCGCCCGGAGCAACGTCTCGAAGTGGGCGATCATCGACTCGATCGTCGCCTCGTCGAACAGCGCGGTCGAGTAGTTGACCTCGCCGAACATCTCGTCGCCGTCCTCGAAGAGGTAGAACGAGACGTCGAACTTGGCGCTGTCGTCCTTGACGCGCGTGAAGTCCACCTCGATCCCCGTCAGGTCGAAGTCCGCGGCCCCCGCGTCCTGCAGCGAGAACGACACCTGGAACACGGGCGAGATGCTGAGGTCGCGCGGCGGCTTCAGCTCCTCGACGAGCTTCTCGAAGGGGAGGTCCTGGTGCGCGTAGGCGCCGAGGGCGACCTCGCGGACTCGTTCGAGCAGCTCGGAGAAGGTGGGGTCGCCCGACAGGTCGGTGCGCAGCACCAGGGTGTTGACGAAGAAGCCGATGAGGCCTTCGATCTCGGAGCGGTTGCGGCCCGCGATGGGAGAGCCCACGACCACGTCGGTGGCGCCGGTGTAGCGGTGCAGCAACAGCTCGAAGGCCGCCAGCGTGACCATGAAGGTGGTGACGTCGTGGGCGCGGGCGAGCTCCCCGATGGCCTCGGACAGCTCGGGGGGAAGCGTGAAGCCGACGGTCGCGCCCTCGAAGCTCTGGATCGGGGGCCTCG
>JALZEG010000309.1 GCA_030862185.1 Actinomycetota bacterium | reverse complement strand
GAATTGATACTTCCGCACTCGGCGGAGCCGTGTCCGTTCCCGAAGCGGCACCACGTCCCACGCTGCGCGACCGGCTGGCGAAGAGCCGGAAGTTCTTCTCCGACCGCCTCGCGGATGCGCTCGGACGCGTGGGGTGGGTCGGGGAAGAAGCCACGTGGGAGGACGTCGAGGCCGCGCTCATCCAGGCCGACGTCGGCGTCGACACCGCCACGAAGATCGTCGAGGGACTGAAGGACCGGGCCCGCGAGCGAAAGCTCACCGACGCGGCCGAGGTCAAGGCGCTGCTGGCCGACGAGCTGGTGACGCTGTTCGATCCCGAGCGCGAGCGCGGCCTCGCGATGGCCGGTGGCGAGCCGACCGTGTGGCTCGTCGTCGGCGTCAACGGGACGGGGAAGACGACCACGATCGGGAAGCTGGCGCGGGACCTCTCCGAGCGAGGGCGCTCGGTCTCGCTCGCCGCGGCCGACACGTTCAGGGCCGCGGCCGACGAGCAGCTCGGAGTATGGGCCGAGCGGTCGGGCGCCCACCTCGTCAAGCACCAGCAGGGCGCGGATCCCGGCGCGGTCGCGTTCGACGCGTTCCAGCACGCCCGCGCGCGCGGCGTCGACGTCCTGATCGTCGACACCGCCGGGCGTCTGCACACGAAGACGCCTCTGATGGACGAGCTCGGCAAGGTGCGGCGCGTCATCGAGAAGGAGGGGCAGGTGCACGAGACCCTGCTCGTCATCGACGCCACCGGGGGTCAGAACGGGCTCGTGCAGGCGCGCGAGTTCGCCCAGGCCGCGGGCGTCACGGGCGTGGTGCTCACGAAGCTGGACGGCACCGCCAAGGGCGGCATCGCGATCGCGATCGAGCAGGACCTCGCCATCCCGATCAAGCTCATCGGCGTCGGCGAGGGTATCGACGACCTCGAGCCGTTTGACCCCAAGACGTTCGTAGACGCGCTGCTGGCGTGAACGTCGTCGTCGCCGGCGGAACTGGTTTCATCGGCCGGCATGTCGCGCGGGCCCTCCTGGACGGCGGCCACCGCGTGTCCGTCGTGACTCGCAACCCCGCGGGCGCGGCGCGGGTCCCCGAGCTGACCGGCGCGGACGCGATCTCCGCCGACGTCACCGATCCGCGCACGCTGACGGGGAAGCTCGACGGCGTCGACGCCGTCGTGGGTTGCGTCCAGTTCCCGAACCATCCCGTCGAGGTTCCGCGCAAGGGCCTGACGTACGAGCGCTACGACCGGCAGGGCACCGAGAACCTCGTGGCAGAGGCCGTCGACGCCGGCGTCCGGCGCTTCTTCTACATGAGCGGCGCCGGGGCGGACCCGCGCAGCCCGGTCGTCTGGTACCGCGCGAAGGGGCGAGCGGAGGAGATCGTGCGCGGCAGCGGTCTCGAGTGGGCCGCGCTGCGACCCTCGTGGGCCTACGGTCCCGAGGACCGCGCCCTGAACAAGTTCGCGTTCATGGCGCGCTACCTGCCGGTCGTCCTCCAGGTCGGCGTGAGGCCGCAACGCGTCCAGCCCGTGTGGGTGGACGACATCGCGCTCGCGGTGCGACGGGCGTTCGAGCGCGACGACGCATGGGGCACGGTCTACGAGATCGGCGGCCCGGACGTGATGACGATGAACGAGATCATCCACACGATGCTCGACGTGATGGGGAAGCGGCGTCTCGTGATACCGGTCCCGGCATGGCTGGCGAAGGCCGGGACGGCGCCGTTGCGGCTGCTGCCGAACCCGCCGATGACCCCGCAGGGGATCGAGTTCGCCATCCAGTCGGGCATAGTCGACACACGCCTCGTCCGGGAGCGACTGGGCGTGCAGCCGATCGGCCTGCGCGAGGGCCTGTCCCGCTACCTCTGAGGAGATCAGTCATGGTGCGACCCGAGCCACAGGATCGTCCGCCCCCGATCGACGAGCGCTACCGGATGTTCCTTCGCATCGTCGTCGTGGTCGCCGCGTACGGGATCTACCTGCTCGTGCAGCGCGAGAGGCTCGCCGCAGGGGTGCTCGTCGGGTTCGGCCTCGTCGCGCTGGGGTTCACGACCGTGGACCGCCTCACGCTGTGGCGGCGCGACCGGTCGGAGATGATGCTCGTGGGAACGACGCTGCTCGGCCTCGGCCTGCTCGGCGTCGGGCTGTTCCTCTACCTGCAGTGAGACCTCCGTGGGACTTGAAGGACGACGCAGAGAAGCGCGCCATGCGACCGCGTGTCGACGTGCGCGAGCGCCTGCGGCTCGCGCTGAAGGTTCCGCTCCCGTTCGTCGCGTATCTGTGGTTCCAGCAGGAGCAGACCGCGACGTCGGCCCTCGTGGCGTTCGCGGCCGCGGTCGGGGGCCTGTCGCTGATCGAGCTGATCTGGCTGCGGACGACGACGCCCGCGGAGCGGATCTTCACCAAGACGCGGCGGCAGGCCGTCGTCCTCCACGTCGCGGTCGTGGCGGCTTGTGCGGCCGCCCTCGTAACGGCGATACCTCGCTTACCCTGAGCCGATGTTCGACTCCCTGAGCGGGCGCTTCGACGACATCTTCACGCGCCTGCGCTCGCGTGGCCGCCTCACCGAGAAGCAGATCGACGAGGTGCTGCGCGAGATCCGCCTCGCGCTGCTCGAGGCCGACGTGTCCTTGAAGGTCGTGAAGGCGTTCGTGGCCGACGTGCGCGACCGGGCCGCGGGGGCCGAGATCCACAAGAGCCTGACGCCCGCGCAACAGGTCGTAAAGCTCGTGCACGCCGCGCTGGTCGACGTCCTCGGGCACGAGGCCGTGGGGCTCGAGCCGTCGCCGCGGCCCCCGCGCGTGATCCTGATGGCCGGGCTGCAAGGGTCGGGGAAGACGACCGCGTCGGGGAAGCTCGCGCGCCATCTCAAGAAGAGCGGCCGTCGCCCGCTCCTCGCGGCGTGCGACCTCCGCCGGCCCGCCGCGATCAGCCAGCTGAAGATCCTCGGCGAGCAGGTCGGCGTGCCGGTCTTCACGGAGGAGGGGACACAGGACGCTCCGCGGGTGGCGGCGGGTGCTCTCGCGCACGCGCAGGCCGAGGGCTACACGGACCTGATCGTCGACACCGCCGGCCGGATGCACGTCGACCCCGACCTCATGGCGGAGCTCGGCAGCGTGTCGAAGGAGGTGTCGCCGAGCGAGACGCTCCTCGTGTGCGACGCGATGACCGGTCAGGACGCGGTCAACGTCGCGGAGGCGTTCCTCGAGGAGGTCGAGGTGACCGGCGTCGTCCTGACGAAGCTCGACGGCGACGCGCGCGGCGGCGCGGCCCTCTCGATGGCACACGTCACCGGCCGCCCGATCAAGTTCGCGGGCGTCGGCGAGAAGCTCGACGACCTCGAGCCGTTCCATCCCGACCGCATGGCGTCGCGCATCCTCGGCATGGGCGACGTGATGACGCTCATCGAGAAGGCCGAGGAGGCGTTCGACCACGCCGAGGCCGAGAAGATGGAGGCGAAGCTCCGCAAGGCGGAGTTCACGTTCGACGACTTCCTCAACCAGCTCCAGGCGCTCAAGAAGATGGGGCCGATGTCGCAGGTGCTAGGCATGCTGCCGGGCATGGGCAAGCTGCCGATCGGCGGCGACGAGGTCGACTCGCAGCTCCCGAAGGTCGAGGCGATCATCCGCTCGATGACGTTGCGGGAGCGCAACGACCCGTCGGTGATCAACGGAAGCCGGCGCAAGCGGATCGCGCGCGGCTCCGGCACGACGATCCAGGACGTGAACCGTCTCGTGAAGCAGTTCGAGCAGGTCCGTAAGATGGTCAAGTCGATGTCCGGGGGCCGCGGCAAGATGCGCCTCCCCGGCGGGATGAAGGTCCCCCCCGGGATGGGCCTCTAGTAGAAAGCGCCGGCATGGGCGAGCTGCGCGAGGGCACCACCGCGGTCTCGGCTGGGCCTGGCACCCGGACCGGGCGACTGCGCTGCGGGCCGGGGCGTAGGCCTCTGACCTGCTACGATCCTCTTTTCCCACAGCCTTTCGGCGGGCCGCGCGGTGAGCGCCGTACAAAGGAGAGACATGGTCAAGATCAGGTTGATGCGCGTCGGCAAGCGGAAGCAGCCGTCCTACCGTGTCGTGGTGGCGGACTCGCGCAGCCCGCGCGACGGCCGGATCATCGAGGCCATCGGGCAGTACAACCCGCGCCAGGAGCCGTCGCTCGTCGCGATCGATGAAGACCGCGCGCTGTACTGGCTCCAGCGGGGCGCGCAGCCGTCCGACCAGGTACGCCAGCTCCTGCGGATCACCGGCGCGTGGTCGACGTTCACCGGAGAGCCGCGTCTGCCCGGTGCGACCGCGGCCCCCGCCGACGCCGCCGCTTCGGCTGCCGCCGCCAAGGCGAAGGCCACCCCGGCCTCCTCGGTCAGGAAGGCGACGCCCGCCGCGTCGGTCGACGAGAAGCGCGAGGAAGGCCTCGAGTCGGACACGCCGAGCATCGAGTCGACCCCGACCGAGGACGAGCAGCTCAGCGAGACCGGCGGCGCCTCCGGCGAACCCGCCGGGGGCGACGACTCGGAGTAGAGCCGTGAGCAGGGAGTTCCTCGAGTACGTCACGCCCTGGCTCGTCGACCACCCCGACGAGGTCCTGATCACGGAGGCCGACGGCGAGCGCGACGAGGTCGTCTACGAGCTGACGGTCCATCCCGAGGACATGGGCAAGATCATCGGCAAGCGCGGCCGGATCATCCGCTCCCTGCGCGCGCTGGCTCGCACCGCCGGAGGACGCGACGGCCGCTCGATATCCGTGGAGGTCGTGGACTGACGTCCGAACCCGCGCGGCTGCTCGCGGGAGAGATCGGCAAGCCGCACGGGCTGGGCGGCGAGGTGTACGTGATCCAGATCTCCGACGACCCCCGGCGCTTCGCGCCCGGCGCGCGGCTCCTGCACGAGGACGGCCGCACGCTCGTCGTCGAGA
>JALZEG010000305.1 GCA_030862185.1 Actinomycetota bacterium | reverse complement strand
GACAGCGACTCGACGTAGCGGCGCTGGCCCTCGGCGTAGATCGTGTCGAAGGCAAGCGACGACTTCCCCGAGCCGGAGATGCCCGTGAAGACGATCAACGAGTCGCGGGGCAGCTCGAGGTGGACGTTCTTCAGGTTGTGCTCGCGGGCCCCCCTGATGACCAGGTTTCCGGAGGCCGGGGACTGGGGTTTCGGCACGACCGCATGGTAAACGACGAGCGTGTAACTCCCATTTCCTTCGTCGCGCCCGCCGAGCCGGCCGCGGCGCCCCGAAGCGGGCCGGCGATACCCTCGGGCCGTGACCGATCTCGGCTCGTATCGCTCCGAGTTCCCCGTCGTCGAGGCGCGCACCTACCTCATCTCCGCCTCGCTCGGCCCCCTGTCGACCCGGGCCCGCGCCGCGGCCGTCCAGCACCTCGACTTGTGGTCGCGGCTCGGCCCCGAGGAGCTCTGGTTCGACCATGGCCTTCCGAAGCTCGCGCAGTGCAGGGAGCTCTTCGCCCGGCTGATCGGAGCGGACGGCGACGAGGTCGCGGTGATCCCCTCGGTGTCGGCCGGCCTCTCTCAGATATCGACCTGTCTCGCCTTCTCGAAGCGGCCCAAGGTGGTGCTCACCGACATGGACTTCCCGACCAACCACTACGTGTGGCGGGCCGCCGAGCGCGTCGGCGCGAAGGTCGAGGTCGCCCGGTCTCCCGACGGCATCGCGGTCCCGGCCGAGGACGTGATCGCGCGCATCGACGAGCAGACCGCGGTCGTCAACCTGAACCGGGTGCTGTTCGAGTCGTCGTGGATCATGGACGCGCCGGCGATCGTCGCGGCGGCGCACGAGCACGGCGCGCTCGTCGTCGTCGACGACTTCCACGGCTCGGGAATCGTGCCGATCGACGTCCACGAGCTCGGCTGCGACCTCCTCCTCACCGGCGCGCTGAAGTGGCTCTGCGGCGGCCAGGGCATCGCCTTCCTCTACTGCCGCCGCGACCTCATCGCGCGGATGGAGCCGCTCGTCGTCGGCTGGTTCGGGACCAAGGACTTCTTCGGGTTCGACCGGACGGCGCTGCGGCTGCGCGACGACGCGCGGCGCTTCGAGACCGGGACGTTGACGCTGCCGCAGGCATGGACGGCGGCCGCGGGGCTCGAGCTGACCCTCGAGGCCGGCGTCGACTCGATCCGGCGCCGCAACCGGGAGCTAACCGAGGGCATCGTCGCCCGCGCGGACGAGGCCGGCATCGAGGTGGCTTCGCCGCGCGCTCCCGAGCGGCGCGGCGGCCTCGTACGCATCGGGATCCCCGGCGGCCCCGAGCGCACGAAAGCGGTCCTGCACGCGCTCTTCGAGCGTGACGTCGTCCTCGACTCCAGGGGGTCGGCACTGCGCGTCTCGCCGCACTTCTTCAACGACGAGCACGACCTCGATCGCTGCTTCGCCGAACTGCGCGAACTGCTCTAACGCGCCGTTCCCGTCGGCGGCCTAGCCCCCCAAGCCGGTGCGAAACCGGACACTTCGCAACAGGTGACTAGTCCGTTCGTAGCGCGCGATAGATGACGTGAAATAGCCATAGGGAAATCCCGATCGGGTGCCGATGTTGCGAGTGCGGGGGCAGGAGTAACACCGGGAGGGTGGATATGCATTGCCGGTGCAACGCCCAGGAGGGGGTTCGTCCATGAAGATAGCTTTCGGGATCAGCTGGAACGATTCCAAGAAAGGCCAGCTCCTCGCCGCCGTAGGCCTCACGTTGGGCCTTCTGTTCGCGTCCGCCCCCGGGTTGGGGCAGTCGATGGCGCAGGCGACGTCCGAGATGGTCGACGTGATCGTTCGCGAGCTTCCGGGCGCAGGATCCGCCCCCGAGCAGATGGTCGAGGACCTCGGCGGAGACGTCGGGCGCCACATCGACATCATCGACGGCTTCACCGCAACGGTCCCCGAAGCGGCGCTGCCGGCGCTGGAAGGCGTCCGCAAGGTCCACTCGGTCACGCGCGACCAGCGCGTCCACCTCCTCCACGAGGTCGACGGATACGACGCGAGCCTTCCGACGAACCCCGGCTCGATCTTCAACACGACGAACGTCGTCAAGGCACGCGACATGTGGCGTGAGGGCTTCACCGGCAAGGGCGTCGACGTCGCGATGATCGACTCGGGTGTCGTTCCCGTCGAAGGTCTGACGGTCCCGGGCAAGGTCGTGAACGGGCCGGACCTGTCGTTCGAGGGGGGCTCGCCCCAGCACCAGTACCTGGACACGTTCGGTCACGGCACGCACATGGCCGGGATCATCGCCGGCCGCGACTCGGCCGTCGTCGCCGGCAAGGAGAACGGCGACCACGACAACTTCGTGGGCGTCGCGCCGGACGCGCGGATCGTGAACGTCAAGGTCGCCGGGCACAACGGCGCCACCGACGTCTCGCAGGTCCTCGCGGCGATCGACTGGGTCGTCCAGCACCGCAACAGCGGTGGCCTCAACATCCGGGTCCTCAACCTCTCCTTCGGAACCGACGGGACGCAGAGCTACCTCGTCGACCCGCTGACCTACGCGGTCGAGAACGCGTGGCACAAGGGCATCGTGGTCGTGGTCGCCGCGGGGAACTCGCAGTTCGGCAACGCGGCGCTCAACAACCCCGCCTACGACCCGTACGTGATCGCGGTCGGCGCCTCCGACACGAAGGGGACCTTCGACACCAGCGACGACGTCGTCCCGGAGTGGTCGGCGCGCGGCGACGGCGTCCGCAACCCCGACATGGTGGCGCCGGGCAAGTCCGTGACCAGCCTGCGCGCACCGGGGTCCTTCATCGACCACAACCACCCCGAGGGCCGCGTCAACACCAGGCTCTTCAAGGGGACCGGTACGTCGCAGTCGGCAGCCGTCGTCTCGGGCGCGGCCGCCCTGCTCCTACAGCAGCGGCCGACGGCGACGCCGGACCAGATCAAGGCGCTGCTGAAGCAGACCGCGTCGAAGATGCCGGTCGCGGACGACCAGGCGCAGGGCTCCGGAGTCGTCAACCTGAAGTCGGCCCTCAAGACGCCGACGCCGGCCGCGGTGCAGACGTGGCCGCGGGCGACGGGCTACGGCTCGCTGGAGCTCGCTCGTGGATCGGGTCACCTCGTCATGACGGGCCCGGACACGGCCTGCCTCCAGAAGTACGAGGCGGACAAGGCCGCTGCCGAGCCCGTGCTCACCGCAGAGGAGGCCTGCCCGGAGATCGAGCACACGCTCGAGGGTGAGCAGGACGTCTTCGGCAGCCCGTGGGACGGGCGCAGCTGGAGCGGCCGGACGTGGTCGGGCCAGACGTGGAGCGGCGGCGACTGGAACGGCCGGTCGTGGTCGGGTCAGACCTGGAGCGGCCGGTCGTGGTCGGGCCAGACCTGGAGCGGCCAGACGTGGTCCGGTCGAAGCTGGTCGGGCCGGAGCTGGAGCGGCCAGACCTGGAGCGGCGCCACGTGGTCCGGTCAGACCTGGAGCGGCCAGACGTGGTCCGGTCAGACCTGGTCGGGACAGACCTGGTCGGGACAGACCTGGTCGGGCCAGACGTGGAGCGGCCAGACGTGGAGCGGTCAGACCTGGAGCGGCCAGACCTGGTCGTAAGCAACTACCGCAACCACGCTGCCGCTGCTGAAGGCGGATAGCGCAATCGCCGACCACTAGAGAAGGTCGATGAGAGCAACCACACGCAACTCGGGCAAGAAGGAGCGGGGGAACGTCCTCCCGCTCCTTCGCCTGTCCGGGACCGCCCGCGTGTGGTTGCTGAACGTCGTGATCGGGGGGCTCGCCGCGTTGCTGTCGGTCGTGGTCGCCGCCGCCGGCCTCGACTCCGTCGACAACCCCTTCGAGATCCCGTGGTGGGCGATCGCGGGGCTCTTCTTCCTCGCCGAGGTCTACGTCGTCCACCTCCAGTTCCGGAGGGAGGCGCACTCGTTCTCGTTGAGCGAGATCCCGCTCGTCCTCGGCCTCTACTTCCTGGCGCCCGCCGCGCTCGTCCTCGCGCAGCTGGTCGGGTCGGGGGCCGCGCTGATCCTGCACCGGCGCCAGTCCCCGCTCAAGCTCGTGTTCAACCTGGCGCACCTGTCGCTCGAGGCGATCTTCGCCTCCATGTTCTTCCACTGGGTCGTCGGCCGCGGCGACCCCGCGGGTCTGACGGGGTGGATCGCGACCGTGATCGCGGTCGCGCTCACGACGCTGCTCGCGGCCGTGATGATCACGATCGCCATCTCGCTCAGCGAGGGCAAGCCGCACCTCGAGACCCTCACCGAGGGGCTCGGGCTCGGGACGATGGTCGGGATGACGAACACCTGCATCGCGCTCGTCGCGACCACGTTGATGTGGGCGCGCCCGGAGGCCGCGTGGCTGCTGCTCGTCCCCGTCGCCACGGTGTTCTTCGCTTACCGCGCCTACACGTCAGAGCGCCAGAAGCACAAGAGCCTCGAGTCCCTGTACGAGTCGAGCCGCGTCGTACAGGGGTCGCTGCAGATCGAGGCGACGGTCGGCGAGCTGCTCTCGCAGGCCCGCAAGATGTTCCAGGCGGAGGTCGCGCAGATCACGTTCTTCGCCACGCCCGGCGAACCCGCGTACCGCAGCTCGATGGGCCCCGGCGACGAGCGCTACCTCATGCGGGAGCTCGACCTCGACCCGCGCGACGGCGTGTGGGCACGGGTCGCGTCGGAGGGCGAGGCGCTGTTGATCGCCAAGCCGATCCTCAACCCGAACATTCGCAAGCACTTCGAGGCGCGCGGGATGCGCGACGCGATCGTGGCCCCGCTCCACGGCGCCGACGGGGTGATCGGCACGTTCGCCGTCGGAAGCCGCCTCGGCGACGTCAGCACGTTCGACGAGGCCGACCTCAAGCTCTTCGAGACGCTGGCGAACCACGCGAGCGTGTCGCTCGAGAACGCGCGGCTCGTCGGACGTCTGGAGGAGTCGCTCGCGCACCTCACCGAGATGAACCGGCTGAAGGACGACTTCGTCGCAGCAGTGTCGCACGAGCTGAGGACGCCGCTCACGTCGATCCAGGGCTACGTCAAGACCCTCCTGCGTCCGAACGTCGAGTTCTCGCCCGACGACCAGAGGTCGTTCATCGAGGCCGTCGACCGTCAAAGCGAGAGGCTCCGCCGTCTCATCGAGGACCTGCTCGTGGTCTCGCGCATCGAGTCCGATACCGACAAGCTCCTCGTGACGCCGGTGCTGCTCCAGAAGGTCGCGCGCCACGTCGTGGACGAGTTCCGCGGCCGCACCGCCGACCGCTCGTTCGACTTCCAGTTCGACGGGAACGTCCTCGAGGTCGACACCGACGAGACGAAGGTCCACCAGGTCGTCTCGAACTTCGTCGACAACGCGCTGAAGTACGCGCCGGACGGGACGGCTATCACCATCGGCGGCCGCGTCGAGGGCGAGCACGTCGTGATGACGGTGGCGGACGAGGGACCGGGAATCCCGGACACCGAGCAGGCGAGGATCTTCGACCGCTTCTACCAGATCGACCAGTCGTCGACGCGGGCCGCGGGCGGCACCGGCCTCGGCCTCTACATCTGCAAGAAGCTGGCCGAGGCGATCGGCGGCGACATCCGGCTCGAGCGATCCGACGAGAACGGGTCGGTGTTCGCGCTGTGGATCCCGCTGAAGCCGCCGCGCGACGCGGTGCGGCGCCAGTCGTTCCCCCAGCTCACCATCGGCCGGCCCCCGGCGACGGAGCAGGAGCCCGCGTTCTCCGTCCAGTAAGAACGGCGTCAGGCCCCCGCCGTCGTCCAGCGGCCGCCGCCGAAGCGCCATCCGGTCAGCACCGACCGCAGCGCGAGCCACAGCGCCAGGCCCGCAGCCAGCCCGGCCGTCCCCCACCCCGCGCTCACCGACAGCAGCGCGACCGGGACGAAGCACGCGCTGCACGCGGCCATCGCCGCGGCGAGGAAGCGCATGTCCGAGGCCCCCATCAGGATCCCGTCGAGCGTGAACGCCACCGCCGACACCGGTTGGAGCACCCCGATCCACACGAGCAGCACCGCCGCCGCGTCCACGACCGCGCGGTCGTCGCTGAACGCGCCGGCGAGCGGCCGCGCCAGCGGCACGAGCACCACCAGCAGCGCGGCCCCCAGCCCGATCCCCCACCACAGCAGCCTCCGGCCGATCGCGGTGGCGTCGTCTGCCCGTCCCGCGCCGAGGCGGTTACCGACCAGCGCCTGCGCGGCCACGGCCACGGAGTCGAGCGTGAACGCGAGCAACGAGAACACCTGCATGGCGATCTGCCAGGACGCGAGCGGGACGACCCCCATGCGGGCCGCGGCGGAGGTCGCGACCGTCAGCGCGCCGAGCAGCACGCCCGTCCGGATCACGAGCGCGAACCCGACCTTCAACAGCTCCCTCAGCGAGGGACCGTGCCACCGCCACGACGGCGGCCGCATGCGCCGGCGCAGCACGACCACGAACGCGAGCGCGGCGCCGGCCTGTCCCACGACCGTCGCCCACGCGGCCCCCGCGACGCCCCACCCGAACGGATAGATGAAGAGGTAGTCGAGCAGCGCGTTCGCCACCGCGCCCGCGGTCACGATGACCATCGGCGTCCTCGTGTCCTGCGCGCCGCGCAGCCACCCGTGCCCCACCGTCACCAGGAGGACGGGCATCGACGCGAGGACGCGGATACGCAGGTAGTCCTCGGCCAGAGAGGCGATCTCCGGCCCCGCGCCGAGCCCGCGCACGACCGGCCCCGCCAGCAGCACGCCGGCAATCGACACCGCGGCCCCCATCGACAGCGCCAGCAGCAGCGCCTGCACGCCGACCACGCCGGCGCGGTCGCGCTCCCCCGCCGCCAGCAGCCGGGCGACCTTCGGCGTCACGCCGAACGCGAGGAACGAGAACACCCAGAACGACACGGTGAACGCGGCGGTGCCGATCGCGAGCGCGCCGAGGGGGCGCGGGCCGAGGTGCCCGACGAGGATCGTGTCGACGAGCGAGTACAGCGGGTCGGCCGCGAGCGCGCCGAGCGCCGGAACCGCGAGAGCGAGGATCGCCCGGTCGTCGGGATGCCGCCCCGGCCGCATCACGGCCGGCCGTTCGTTGCGCGTTGCGTTACGGAATGCGCCACGGAATGCGGAGTGAAGGGGTCAGCCGACCTCCCGCAGCTCTCTCTTCAGGTCCGCGATCTCGTCGCGGATGCGGGCCGCGTACTCGAAGCGGAGGTCCTCCGCCGCCGTGTGCATCTCCTCCTGCAGCTGCAGGATCAGCCTCTTCAGGTCGTCGGGCGTCCCGCCGATCGGGTCGCGCCGCCGGCTCTTCGACTTCGACGGCACCGTGTCGCCCTCGCGCTTGCGGCCGAACCCCGAGATCAGGATGTCGCTGACGGCCTTGCGGATCGACTGCGGGTCGATCCCGTGCTCCGCGTTGTAAGCCATCTGGATCTGCCGCCGGCGCTGCGTCTCGCTGATCGCGTGCCGCATCGAGTCCGTGACCTCGTCGGCGTACATGATCACCTGACCGTCGACGTTGCGGGCGGCGCGCCCGATCGTCTGGATCAGCGACGTCTGCGACCGCAGGTAGCCCTCCTTGTCCGCGTCGAGGATCGCCACGAGCGACACCTCGGGCAGGTCGAGGCCCTCGCGCAGCAGGTTGATCCCGACGAGCACGTCGAACTCGCCGAGCCTGAGGTCGCGCAGGATTTCGATCCTCTCGACGGTGTCGATGTCGGAGTGCAGGTAGCGGACGCGGACGCCGGACTCGAGCAGGTAGTCGGTGAGGTTCTCCGCCATCTTCTTCGTCAGCGTCGTCACGAGCACGCGCGCCTCGGCCTCCGTGCGCTTGCGGATCTCCTCCATCAGGTCGTCGATCTGGCCCTTCGTCGGCCGGATCACGACCTCCGGGTCGACCAGTCCCGTGGGACGGACGAGCTGCTCGACCGGCTCGCCCCCGTGGCGCAGCTCGAACGGCCCCGGCGTGGCGCTCATGAACACGACCTGGTCGACCTTCTCGATGAACTCGTCGAAGCGCAGCGGGCGGTTGTCGAGCGCGCTCGGGAGCCGGAACCCGTGCTCGACCAGTACCTCCTTGCGGCTCCGGTCGCCCTCGTACATCCCGTTCAGCTGGGGCACCGCCACGTGCGACTCGTCGAGGACGACGAGGAAGTCGTCAGGGAAGTAGTCGAGCAGCGTGTTCGGACGCGACCCCGGCTCGCGGTCCTCGATGTGCCGCGCGTAGTTCTCGATGCCGTTGCAGAACCCGACCTCGCGCATCATCTCGAGGTCGTAGTTCGTCCGCATCCGCAGCCGCTGCGCCTCGAGCAGCTTCCGCTCGTTCTCGAGCACCTTCAGCCGGTCGGCCAGCTCGCGCTCGATCGCGCCGATGGCGCGCTCCATGCGGCTGCGCGACGCGACGTAGTGGGAGGCCGGATAGACCGTGACGTGGTCGAGCTCGCGCACGATCTCGCCCGTGAGGGGATCGAGCTGGACGATCCGGTCGACCTCGTCCCCGAACAGCTCGACGCGCAGCGCCAGCTCTTCGTACGCGGGGAACACCTCGATCGTGTCTCCCCGCACGCGGAACTTCCCGCGCACGAAGTTGACGTCGTTGCGCTCGTACTGGATGTCGACGAGCCGCTGAAGGATGAAGTCGCGGTCGGCGGTCCCGCCGCGGGCGACGCTCACGACCTGGTTCAGGTACTCCTCGGGCGAGCCCAGGCCGAAGATGCACGACACGCTCGCGACGATGAGCACGTCGTTGCGCTGGAGCAGAGCGCTCGTCGCCGAGTGCCGCAGCCGCTCGATCTCGTCGTTTATCGAGCTGTCCTTCTCGATGTAGGTGTCCGACGACGGCACGTACGCCTCGGGCTGGTAATAGTCGTAGTAGGAGACGAAGTACTCGACGGCGTTGTGCGGGAAGAACTGCTTGAACTCGTTGCAAAGCTGGGCCCCGAGCGACTTGTTGGGCGCGATCACGAGCGTGGGCTTCTGGATCTGCTCGAGGGCCCACGCGATCGTCGCGGTCTTGCCGGTCCCGGTCGCGCCGAGCAGCGTCGCGTAGCGGTCCCCGCGCTGGACGCGCTCGGCGATGGCCTGGACGGCGGCGGGCTGATCGCCGGCGGGGGCGAAGTCGGCTACGACCTTGAACGGGGGCATGAAGGCAAGTCTAAGACCGCCCTATGACAAGAGTTCCAGGTATGTCATTCGGAATTGGCGGCCTTCAGCGTGAAGGCGAACGTCGAGCCCTTGCCCGGCTCCGACTGGACCCAGATCCGGCCCCCGTGCGCCTCGACGATTCCCTTCGTAATGAACAGCCCGAGGCCGGTGCCCTTCTTGACCCACCCCGGCTTGGGGAGCATCGAGAACTTGGAGAAGATCCGGCCCTGGTCCTGCTCCGATATCCCTATCCCCTCGTCCACCACCGACACCTCCACCATCCCGTCGCCGGGCAGCTCGCGCGCCCGCACCCGGATCGCCGTCCCCTCCGGCGAATAGCGCGTGGCGTTCGTCAGCAGGTTGATGAACACCTGGCGCAGCCGGTCGTTGTCCGCCATCACCTTCGGCAGGTCCGGGGGCAGGTCGTTGACGACGAGGTGCTGGGCGCTCAACGACGTGTGGACGGTCATGATGCTCTCGAGCAGCTCCGGCAGCGACACCGGGTTCAGCTCGTACCGCAGCGTCCCGGCCTCCATGCGCGAGACGTCGAGCAGGTCGTTCACCAGCCGGGAGAGGCGCCCCGTCTCCTTCGCGACGATGTCGATGATCGACAGCTTCTTCTCGTCGGAGACGTTGCCCCACTGCTGCTTGAGCGTCTCGCTGAAACCGAGGATCGTCGTCATCGGCCCCTTCAGCTCGTGCGCCAGCATCGAGACGAACTCCGACTTCGTCCGGTCGGCCTCGCGCAGCTTCTGGACGAGCTGCCGCTCTCTCTGGCGGCCCATGCTCGACTCCACGAGCGCGCCGACCTGGCCCCCGAGCAGCATCGCGAAGCGCACGTCGTCCTCGTTGAAGTAGCCCTTGCGCGCGTTCATCGCCTTGAGGACGCCGATCGGCTTCGGCCCCGTCGTCAGAGGCACCGCGAGCAGCGACTCGATCCCGAGCAGCTCGACCATGTGACGGTTCACCCACGCGTCGTTCGGCGCGTCGTTCGACACCATCGGCGTCTTCGTCCGGAAGACGGTGGCCGTCAGCGACGGCTCGTCGAGGGTCATACGCAGGCCTTCGACCTGCGCGTCGTCGAGGCCGACCGCGGACGTCATCGCGACGAGGGAACCGTCACCCTCGTCGTTGAGCAACAGTGCCATCTTGCCGCAGTCGAGCATCTCGGCGACGATCCGGATCGACTCTCCGACGATCCGCTCCATCGTCTCGCTCGAGAGCAGCAAGCGCGACAGCCGGTGCAGGCCCTCGAGCTCCTGGACCTGCCGCTGGAGGCGTCCCACGAGCTGCCCGTTCTCGATCGTCAGGGCGACGCGGTCGGCGAGCACCGTCAGGAGCCTCAGGTCCTCGTGCGTGAAGGCGCCGCGCCGCGAGTTCAGGGCGCCTACGACGCCGAGTGTCTTGTCGGTCAGCACGAGCGGCGCCGCCACGAGCTGCCGAGCGTTCAGCGCGTCGGCAAAGATCGGGTTGCTCTCCGCGTCTGCGTCGACGTCGTTGACGACCTCTCCCAGACCGGAGTTGAGCACGCGCCTCAGGATCGTCGGCTCGGACAACGGGAGGACGAAGCCGCGGTCGCGCGGGTCCTGCAGCCTGAGGACGTCGGCGCCCTCGTCGTAGAGGAACAGAACGGAGCGGTCGCAGTGGACGACCTGCTCGATGATCCGCAGGATCTCCTCCACGACGGCGGCAGGGTCCCCGTACGCGGTGCTGAGCGTCGCGATCCGGTACATGGCGGAAAGCTCGTCGTAGCCACCCTGGGACCTGATGGAACCGGCGTCCTGCATCTCCGACATCCCGACCTCCTCTCCGTTAGAGCTTCGAGAGCAGGTCCGGTAATTCCTTCAAGGACGAAATGCGGGGGCCGTCGTGGCCGGAGTAGCGATCCAGGCGGTCGAGGAGGACAGTCGCCATGCCGACCGAGCGCGCGGGCTCGACGTCGAGGCCGGGCGAGTCTCCGACGTGCACTGCACCGTTCGGTCCGACCCCCGCCTTGTCGAGCGCGCGCCGGTAGATCGACGCGTCCGGCTTCTCGACGCCCTCGATCCCCGAGATGACGGCGACGTCGAAGATGTGGCCCACCTCGAGCTCGACGAGCATCTCCTCGAGCCACCGCTCGAAGTTCGAGATCAGCCCGAGCCGGTAGCCCCGCTCCGACAGCTGGTGCAGCGCGGGCAGCACGTCGTCGTAGAGCCGGTACGTCGAGGTGCTCGAGAAGACCCCGAACAGCCGGTCCACCAGCGACTCGTCCTCGTGCCCCAGCTCCTCCAGGAAGCGCCGGTACAGAAAAGTCCAGAACCTCCGCGAGCTCTCCTCCGACAACGAGATGCCGCCCACGGCTCCCGAGTCCTCGGCCATGTCGACGAGATGCGGCGCGAGCCGGCGGCGCACGTCCTCGATCTCGTGCGCGGAGACCGGAACGCCTGCGTCCGTGATCACCTGTGCGAACAGCTCCGAGAACGAGGGATGCGGGTACAGGATCGTCTCGCCGGCGTCGAGGAAGACGATCTCTATCGCGCCGTCCCGCCGAGGCGGCCCGGGGACCTGGATGGTCACGTCCGCTCCTTCAGCAACGCCCACACGCGGTCGGCCTCGCGTGCGAGGTCGTCCATCGTCCCGTCGTTGCGCACGACGACGTCGGCGTTCGTCTCGAGGTCCTCGGGGGAGGCCTGGGCCGCCATGCGCGCGTGCACGTGGTCGAGGGACATCCCGCGCGTGCGGACGAGACGCTCGGCTCGCTCCTTCCTCGACGTCGTCACGACCACGACGACGTCCAGCGCGTCTCGCAGCCCCAGCTCCGTTATCAGGGCCGCGTCGAGTACGACGACGTCGTCGGTCTTCGACAGCCATTCGAGCTCGGTCGCTATCCGCTGGAGGATGACCGGGTGCACGATCGCGTTCAGCGCGGCGAGCTTGCGCGGGTCCGAGAAGACGATCGCCGCCAGGCGCTTGCGGTCGACCTCCATCTCCCCCGGCACGAGGATCTCGTCGCCGAACTGGCTCACGACCGAATGCCATGCCGGCTTCCCCGGCCGGAGCGCGTCCCGCCCGATCTGATCCGCGTCGACGACCTGCGCGCCGCGTTCTGCCAGGAGCGCGGCGAAGGTGGACTTGCCGGCTCCGATCCCACCGGTGAGGCCTACGGCCAGCATCGGGACGGCCTAGGACGAAAGGCGGCCTCGGCCGGCCTCCATCACGATTGCCCGCGCTCGCGCTTGAGGTCCTTGACGATCGATTCGATCGAGGCGTCGCCGCTCTCTTCCTCTTCTTCGTCCTCGGGGGCGACGGGAGCGTCCGTGCCCGGCGCGGCGCCGTCCTCTGCCGGCGTCGGAGAGGCGTCCGCGTCGATGCCCGGGTCGAGCGGGGGCTCCTGCTCCTCCTGTGCCGGACCGGCGTCCGCCGCATCGGGCTCGAGCGTCGGGCCCGGCCCCGCGGGGACCGCGACCGCGGCGGCGGAGGAGTCCATGCCCTCCGTCTCGCCCTCACCCTCACCCTCGCCCGCCTCGAGCTCGAACTCGGCCTCCGGG
>JALZEG010000290.1 GCA_030862185.1 Actinomycetota bacterium | reverse complement strand
GCCTGGCCCATCGACCGCGCGAGCTTCGGGAGCCGCGTCGCGCCGAACAGCAGCAACAGGATCAGCAGGATGGGGATCAGCTCTCCGGGACCCAGGTTCATGGTCGACCTCCGATCGTTTTCGTCTGCCCTTTCGTCGGCGGCCTCGGCACGTCACTGCAGCGCCGGCGCGACCTCCGTTCCCAGGAGCTCCACGTCCTCGGGGTCCGCGACCTGGAACGGCAGCGTGCCGGCGGTGACGACGACCTCGCCCACGCCGAGCTCCGACAGCCGTCCCAACCGGTCCGTCACCTCGCCCACCGTGCCGGCGACGTGGACCCTTCGGAACGACTCCCAGGATACGGCACTCCCCTCGGCCGAGTCGGGGAAAACCCCTTCCGGCGTCCTTTCCACGAGGCGTTCGAAGCGGCGCCTGGCGTCCGCGTCGTCGCGGCCGGCGAGCACGTAGCACCCGACGGACCGCCGCAAGCTCGCGGGATCCCTCCCCTGCTCCTCGCAGGCGCGGTCCGCGGCCCGCGACCTCTCCTCGTATGTCTCGAAGGAACCGATCCACGAGAAGTTCCAGCCGTCCGCGACGCGGGCCGCGGTGCGCAGCAAAAGGTCGCCCTTGCCGCCTATCCACAGCGGGGGCCGCGGGCTCTGACGCGGGCGCGGCAGGCAGATCGCCTCCTGCACCTGGTAGTGCTCGCCGTCGAACGTCAGCTCCTCACCGGCGAGCAGCCGGCCGAGGACCTCCACGGCCTCGCCGAGACGGCGGATGCGCGTGCCGGCGGAGTCGAAGTCGATCCCCGCGGCGCGGTACTCCGGCTCGTACCAGCCGGCGCCCAGGCCGACGTCGACGCGGCCCCCCGACAGCAGGTCGAGGCTCGCGGCCATCTTCGCGAGCAGCGCGGGGCTCCTGAGGTCGTTGCACAGCGTGAGCGAACCGATCCTCACCTTCGAGGTCGCGGCCGCGAGCGCCGCCATGGTCGTCCAGCACTCGAGCGACGCCTGCGGCGTCGACGGTCCGCCGTACTTGCCCCAGTCGAGGAAGAGGTGGTCGGAGACCCAGACGGACGCGAAGCTCGATCGCTCCGCCGCGAGCGCGCAGTCGCGCACGGAGGACCAGGAGACGGGCTCGTTCCGGTAGCTCGTGTCGTAATGCGGAAGCGCTAGCCCGAGGTGCACCGGCGCAGTCTAGAATCAGCGGCGTGAAGGTCTCGGACATCATGACGCAGGCCACCGTCTCCGACGCTCCCGACGACACGCTTGCGGAGGCGTCGGCGAAGATGTGGCGCCAGCAGACGGGGTCTCTGCTGATCATGGAGGAGGGCCGGCTCACCGGCATCGTGACCGAGCGAGACGTGCTGCGGACGATCGGCGAGGGCCACGACCCGAAGGCGGTGAGCCTGCGGGACGTGATGACGTCGGACGTGGTGACGGTGGGCCAGGACCTGCCGCTGCGGGAGGCCGCCCAGATCATGTTCGACAAGTGGTTCCGCCACCTGCCGGTCGTGGACACGGGCGGCAACGTCGTCGGGATCATCTCCCTGAGGGACCTGAACTACCTGGTCGCGGAGGGCATGGAGGAGCCGGACACGCTGGAGAAGCTGACGGGCCACAAGCTGGTGCGTGACCGGCGGCTCGAGCGAGTGGAGCCCGGCGACCTCGACTAGCTCCCCTTCGCCGCGTACGCTCTGTCCGTGGGGATCGTCCGCAAGCATCCTTTCCTTACGCTGATCGTCGTCGTCGCGTCCCTGCCCGTCGTCTTACTCGTAGTGCTCGAGGCCGCGCAACACACGCGTGCTTGCACCGCGTGGAGGACCGAGGTCGATGCGAGGGCCGGGTTCCGGACGAAACTCTCGGCGTTCGACGAGTACCACCGCGGCGAGATGTCGGTGGACGAGTACTACGGGCGGCGCCGGGACCACGTCGCGTACGAGCTGCGCGCCAGCCGCCCGTTGTTCTGCGAGTGAGGCGCTAGACGGCCGCTTCGCCCATCTCTATCTGCAGCGACGCGAGGCCCAGCTCCCGCATGATGCCCGGCGTCTCGACTATCTCGACCAGCGAGTCGACGAGCTCGGGGTCGTAGTAGACCGTCCGGCGACGCATGAGCTCCTCCAGCGCGTCGTCCATCGAGCGGCTCTTGCGGAACACGCGCGTCGTCGTCATCGCGTCGAAGCTGTCGACCACCCGGATGATGCGGCCGATCACCGGGATGTCCTCGCCCGCGGCCCCCGTGGGGTACCCGCTGCCGTCGTAGTTCTCGTGGTGCGAGTACACGCCGGCGACGACGTCCGGGTACAGCCTGATCGGGCTCAGGATGTCGGCGCCCTTCGCGGGATGCGACCGCATGACCTCCCACTCCGCCTCGTCGAGCGGGCCCTCCTTCAACAGGATGCTGTCGGGGATGCCGACCTTCCCGACGTCGTGGAGCAGCCCCGCGAGGTACACCCGGTCGGCATCCATCGTCGGATCCACGTGCTGTGCGATCTTCTGGGAGAGCAGCGCCACCGAGATCGAGTGGCCCTTCGTGTACGGGTCGCGCGCCTCGAGCGCCATGACGAGCGACTTGATGATCCGGCTCTGCACGCGCTGGTCCTCGGACTCGAGGTGGATCCCCTGGAACGACTCAGAGAACCGGAAGACGCACTCGTGCAGCGCGTCGAGCAGCAGGTCGTCGCACAGGTCGTGGTCACCGTTGACGAACCACGTCCGCACGGCGTAGCGCCCGGCTACGAGGGCCCGCTGGACCGCCTGGTCGATCCGCTCGCCCGTCCGGGCGCGGCGCTCCGCCAGCCCGTCGACGATCGTCTGCGCCAGCGACCAGTCGTCCTCGCGGAAGACCTCCTTCAGCCCGGCCACGAGCGACCGCAGGTAGCGGTCGATGTCCGGCCACCGCACGCGGGCGTCCTTCCCGGCGGTCTCGACCCATGAAGCGACGATCTCGTCCCGGTGCCGTTCGAGCACTTCGGCCAATCGGAGGCGGGCCCGCGCGAGGCGGGGCTCCGAGGTCGCGCGGAGGGCAGCGTACTTACTGGTTCTCAATAGCTATGTCCTGTCCCCATAACGGACTAGTGCACAGGACGTAGTTATCCCACTACGCTACGGCGCTGTAAACCCCAAATTCCGCGATTTCCTGGAAATTCCTGTTAGATTTTGTACCTTTCGAGCAGTCTGCGAGCAATGACTGTTTTTTGAATTTCAGACGTTCCCTCACCGATCAGAAGAAAAGGTGCATCACGGTAAAGGCGCTCGACTGTGAACTCTTTGGAATATCCGTACCCCCCGTGGACGCGCAGCGCTTTGAGGGTGATCTCGTGGCAGGCCTCGGACGCGAACAGCTTCGCCATGCCGGCTTCGAGGTCCGATCGCTCCCCCGCCGACTTCTTCACTGCGGCCTGGAGCATCATCAGCCGCGCCGCCTCGAGCGTCGTCCCCATCTCCGCGAGGTGGATCTGGATCGCCTGGTGGCCGGAGATCTGCTTGCCGAACGCCTTGCGCTCCTGGCTGTAGCGGATCGCCTCCTCGAAGGCGCGTGTCGCGACGCCGACGGCGCGGGCCGCGACGTTCACGCGGCCGACCTCGATCCCGTCGAGCACCTGGCGGAACCCGTGGCCCTCCTCGGTCCCCAGCAGCGAGGAGACCGGGACGCGAAAGTCCGAGAAGTTCATCTCGGTCGTCTCGACTCCCTTGTATCCGAGCTTCTCGATGTTCTTGCCGACGTCGAGGCCGGGGGCGGGCTGCGCCACGCCGGGCTCCTTCTCGACGATCAGCATGCTCATCCCGCGATGGGGCGGGTCCGCCTCGGGGTCGGTCTTGACGAGCGTCATGACGAGGCTCGACCGGAGCCCGTTCGTCAGCCACATCTTCTGGCCGTTCAGCACGTAGTGGTCCCCGTCGCGGATCGCCTTGGTGCGGATGGCCTGGACGTCGGAGCCGGCCTCGGGCTCGCTCATCGCGAGGGCCGCGCGCATCTCGCCCGTCGCCATGCGCGGCAGGAACGACTCGCGCTGCTCCTGCGTGCCGAACTTGTCGATCAGGTAGCAGCCCATGAAGTGCGTGTTCAGCACGCCCGAGAGGCTCATCCAGCCGCGTGCCAGCTCGACGACCGTGAGCGCGTACGTGGTGAGCGACTCGCCGATGCCCCCGTGCTCCTCGGAGACGGTGAGGCCGAACAGCCCCATCTCCTTCATGCCCTCGACGATCTTCTCGGGGAACTCGTCGCGGTGCTCCATCTCGTCGGCGACCGGGATGACCTCGTTCTCGACGAAGTCGCGGACCGTCTCGACGATCGACTTCTGCACGTCCGTGAGCTCGATCATCTCTTGGACTCCCACTCCGCCTGGAAGTCCTCGAGCTTCTTCGCCGGCGACATCCCCGCGGCCCGGCCGCGCTCGGCGAACTGCACCGCCATCTTGCGCGACGCCTCGTCGATCATCTCGTTGCCGAACATCACCGCGCCGCGGCGGTCGACCTCGGTGGCGTGCTTGTACGCCTCGAGCAGCGCCTCGGCCTTGTCGTACTCGTCCTGCGTCGGAGTGAAGACCTCGTTCAGCACGTCGATCTGGCCGGGGTGCAGGGCCCACTTCCCGTCGTAGCCGAGCGCGCGGGCGCGCATCGCCATGTCGCGGAAGCCGTCCAGGTCCTTTATCAGCAGGTAGGGGCCGTCGATCGCCTGCAGCCCCGCGTCGCGGGCGGCGACCAGGATCGTCTCGAGCACCCAGTGCCAGTGGTCGCCGGGATAGCCGGGGATCGGCAGCCCCGCGGTGACCGTAGGGAGACCGAGCGACGCGCTCATGTCGGCGGGACCGAAGATCAGAGTCTCCATCCGGTTCGACGCGTGCGCGATGTCGTAGACGTTCTTGAGGCCGGTCGCGGTCTCGATCTGCGCCTCGATTCCGATGCGCCTGTCGAGTCCCACGTTCGTCTCGATCATGCGGAGCATGTGGTCGACGAACTTCACCTCGTCGGAGCTCTGGACCTTCGGGATCATGATGCAGTCGAGGTAGCCGCCGGCCACCTCGACCACCGTCTTGAGGTCGTCCGCCGCCCACTGGGTGTCGATCGAGTTGATGCGAACGACGACGGTCTTCTCGCCCCAGTCGTTGTTCTTGAGGGCGTCGATCACGTTGCCTCGGGCCTCTTCCTTCGCGAGCGGCGCGACGGAGTCCTCGAGGTCCATGAACACCATGTCGGCGGGGAGCGTCGGCCCCTTCGCCAGCATCTTCGGGCTGGAGCCCGGCACCGATAGACAAGACCTGCGTGCGCGCAAGGGAGTCTCCTATTCCACGTAGCCGAGGCCACGGAGGTGGTCCTCGATCTCTCCTTCTTCTTGTTCGTTGAGCCCGGACTCGTCGACCGTGGTGGCGCGGGCCGCGCTGCCGTCCGCGCGGACCTCGAACGACACTCCGCTGCCGACGAGGCCCCCGAGGACCTTGCCGTCGCGCGGGATCGCGCTCGGCACGCCCAGGGCCGCCATCGCCGTCGGCCCGAGATCGATGAGCTCGGCCGTCTCCTTCAGAGGACCGGACGTCACCTCCGGCCCGGTCGCGACGATCACGCCCTCGAGACGGTGGTCGCCGGACATCCAGTCGGCCTCTTCGACCATCCCCTTCGCGTGCGTGAGCGAGTAGAACGGCGCGGGCACGAGCAGGAGGTCCGGGGCGGTGTCGAGGAAGGCCCCGTGCAGGATCTCCTCCTTGCGGTAGATCTTCGAGATCGGGGCCTTGCCGTTCCCCGGGTCCCGGAAGGCCTCCAGCGCCTGCTTCACTTCCTCGCGGACCTTCTCGTAGTCCCGGGGGTCGACCGTGCCTCCGGGCTCGCGGCCCTTCAGGTTGACCGAGACGCCCTCGCCGGTCGAGACGACGCTCGTGTACGCCTTCGTCTTGCTCCACTCGACCGGCGACGCGGGGATCGAGATGCGGCCGTGCAGCTTGAGCAGGTCGTAGATGCGGCGCGCGATGCGGCGCCCCGGCCCCCAGCGGATCAGGTTGAACGCGAACGAGCCGCGTCCGAACTCGAGGTAGCCGAGGTGCTGGAGGACGCGGTCCATCGTCACGGCGCGCGTGCACGCCTGGTGCCCGTGGTCGGACATGAAGATGACGAGGTCGTCGTCGTCCGTCCGCTCGAGCAGGCGAGCCAGGCCCTCGTCGAGCTGCTGGTAGACGGCGCGCGCCTGCTTCGCGACGCCTGAATCCTTCATCTCCGGATACGCCGGGTGCTCCGGGTGGATGTACTCCATCAGGCAGTGCTGGATGCGGTCCGTCGACACGTACACGAGCACGCCGAAGTCCCAGTCGGTGGTGTCGAGCAGATACTCGAACGATCGCTGCCGCTCCGCCGTGATCTCCGCGCACTCCTCGAGGAACGCCTCCGGGCGGTTGCGGAACGTGGTCCAGCTCATGCCGTTGACCGGGAAGGGCGCCTTGGCGTCCAGCTCCTGCTGCAGCTCGACCGGGTGCGTGTACGAGCGGCTCGCCGGGAGGACGCCGCCTCCGATCACCTTCCCCTTGATCATCGGCGGCGGGAACGTCAGCGGGATGTTGACCGCGAGCGACGTCTTGTCCGCGTCCGTGAAGTCCTCGAAGATCGTCCGGTTCTTGATCGACTTGTAGGTGACCGGGAGCCGCTTCGACGCCCCGGGCTTGTGCTCCAGGATGTCGAACACCGCGTGGCCGGCCGGGTTCAGCCCGGTCATGAACGACGGCCATGCGCACCAGGAGTGCGACGGCACGGTCGACAGGCAGTCGCCGTAGGCGCCCCTGTCGATCAGGGCGGCCAGGTTCGGCAGCTCGCCGGAGTCGAGCATCGGCTGGAGGATCTTCCAGTCGACGCCGTCCCAGCCGATTATCAGGACTCGTTTGGGCACTCGTCTCACTTCCTATGGAGGTCGCTGACGGGGGCCGATACAGCGGCCCGTCCGATGATTAGGGTGTGGAACCCCTAGGTCTGGGAGGTTAGCAGCCGAATGCGCCGTGCCTGCGTCGTGTGCCTGGTCGCAGCCTTCGTGTGGCTGCTCGCCGGGGGGACCGCCCTCGCGAAGGAGTTCGCGCTCCCCGAGGCCGAGGTCCACGCGAAGGTGCGCGCCGACGGATCGGTGCGCGTCACCGAGCACCTCACGTACTCGTTCACCGGCTCGTTCACAGGCGGCTTCCGCGAGATCCCGCTGCGGCCGGGGGAGGAGCTCGTCGACGCTCGGGTGTCCGAGGGGGGCACGGTGTACACGCCCGGCGCGCCGGCCTCGATCGGCAGCTCCGGCGCGCCGGGGACCTTCGGCACCGCGAGCACCGGCACGGGCGTCCGGATCGTGTGGCACTACGAGGCCGCCGACGAGGAACGGACGTTCACGGTCGAGTACACGCTCGCCGGCCTCGCCCAGGCATGGGACGACGTCGTCGACGTCAACCTCCAGGTGTGGGGAGACGAATGGGACGTGGAGCTCGCGCGCCTCGGCGGCCGCGTCACGGTGCCGGACGCGGCGTCCGGGACCGTGCGCGTGTGGGGCCACGCGCGTGGGGTCGACGGGGCGACCGCGCTTCTCGACGGGGGCCGCGGCGCGTCGTTCGTCGCGGAGCACGTCCCGCCGCATCGGTTCGTCGAGGTACGCGTCGTGTTCCCGCGCTCGCAGCTGACGTCCACCGGCGGCGCCACGCTTCGTTCGGGCGACCGGCTCGACCACATCCTCGAGCAGGAGGCCGCGCTGGCCGCGGCCGACGCCGCCGACCGCGCGCGCGAGCGCTGGTTCCGCGACAACCTGCCGTGGCTCGTCGCGCTCGCCCTCCTGCTCGCGTTCGTCCCGGCGGCGCTCGTCGCGACGTGGGTCTACCGGCGGCACGGCCGTGAGCCACGCGTCGAGCCCGGCCCCCGCCACGTCTTCGAGCCTCCGGGCGACCAGCCGCCGGCGCTGATCGCCGCGCTCGTCGCGTCCAAACAGGGGCAGGCCACCGGCGACGCGTTCACCGCGACCCTGTTCGACCTCATCCGGCGCGGCCACCTCTCGGCGATGCCGGCGACGACCGTCAAGGAGACGTGGGGCGGCCTTCGGTCCGAGGACCTCAGCGACCTGATCGTGGGCGCGACGGGAAAGAGCGCGGCCGGCCTGGAGCCCTTCGAAGCCACGGTCGCCGGCGCCGTCACCCACGCGGCGGGGGGCGCGACCTTCGAGCTGAGCCGCTTCAGAGACAAGATCAAGGCGGAGCCCGCGCACTACGCCGCCGTCTTCGCCACGTTCCGCAGCGAGGTCGCCGCCGCGGTGAGAGAGCGCGGCTGGTGGGACACGTCCGGAGGGCGCCCGGTGGGGATCGCCACCACGATCGCGGTGGCCGCGGCCGTGCTCGCCGGCATACGGGCGGCGACCTACGACGGCTCGGCGGGTCCCGGCGCTCTCCTGACGCAGGTCGCGTGGTGGGTCGTCGCCGCGATCGCCGGGGCGAACGTGCTGGTCCTCGCGGTCTTTGCGTGGCTGCGCCGTGGATGGGAACGGCGCACGCCCGCGGGCGCGCACGCCGCCGAGCAGTGGCACGCCTTCCGCCGGTTCCTCGGGGACTTCGCCGGCATGAAGGAAGCGGTGCCGGGATCGATCGAGATCTGGGAGCACTACCTCTGCTACGGGATTGCCTTCGGGTCGCGGACCGCGTCCTCGCCGCGGCGCAGTTGCACGCTCCCGAGGAGCTGCGCGACGCCAGCGGGATCTACTGGGTCTCGACGGGCGGCTCGCCCGGGTCCGGGCCGTCTCTGTTCGCGATCTCCGACATCTCGCACGCGGTCGCGAGCGCGTCGCCGCCGAGCAGCAGCTCGGGCGGAGGTGGGGGCTTCTCGGGCGGCGGGGGTGGCGGGGGTGGGGGCGGTGGGGGCGGCGCCTGGTAGCCGCTACTCCGCGCCGGCCGGACGCCCGCGCACGTTCGACAGCCTGTGCGCGCGCAAAGCGAGCTGCAGCCGGAGCTTGTCCTCGGCCTCCCGCAGCGACCAGCCGGTGAGCTTCTCGATCTGCTTGAGTCGGTAGGTGACCGTGTGCGGGTGCGCGAACAGCGCCTCGCCCGCCAGCTTCACGCTGGCGTCCGCCGCGAAGTACGCCTCGAGCGTCTTCACGAGCTCACCCTTGCGCTTGTCGTCGTACTCGAGCAGGGGGCCGAGCATCTGGTCGACGAAGCGCTCGACGAGCGGGGGCTCGATGCGGAGGAAGTGGTACAGCAGGAGGTCGTCGAACATGTAGACCTGCTCGGGCAGGCCCAGCGCCATCCCGATCTCGAGCGCCTCGCGCGCCTCGAGGTACGCGCGGCGGATCCCCTCCAGCCCGGGCTCCGGGCCGCCGACGCCGAAACGCCACCCGCCGCCGAGCTCCGCGACCAGCTTGTACGGGGCGATGCCGGGGTCGGTCCCCGGGTCGGCCGGCAGCAGCGCGATGGTCTGTTCCGCCTTCTGCAACACGATCGGGTCGGCGCTCCCGGACGACGCGACGCCGGCGGCCGCAGCGAGCACGACCGCCTCCTTGCGGCCCTCGTCCTCCGGTCCGCAGCCGACCAGCGCGACGTAGCTCAACGAGAGGTCGTAGCCGAAGCTGTGGGCGCGCGCGAGCACGTCCTCGGGCGACGCGTCCGTCCCGTACAGCACGTCGGCGAGGAACTCCCGCCGCGCGCCCTCCTGCTCGCGCACGATCGACCGCTGCGCTCGGGCGTACGCCTCCGCGACCGCGGTCGAGATGCCGTCCGTGTACGCGAGGACGGCCTCGGCGAGCTCTATCGCCGGCTCGAGCGCCTCCCCCTCGTACCTGCGGCACTCGTCGGCGAGGACGTCCCAGCAGACGCGCGACACCGTCCGGTACGCGTGCAGGACGTCGTCGAGCGGGATCCCCGCCTCCGCGCGCCGCGCCCCCGCGCGCTCGATCGGCTCGAGCTCCTCGGCGCGGATCGACCGGCCGGCGCTCAAGATCTTCGCCAGCGTCTCCACGTTCTCCCGCACCGACTGGCGGACGTCCTGGCGCAGCGCGTCGCCGGCGCGCTCGTAGGCCGGGACCACCTCCCAGATCGCGTCCGCCGATCGCTCGACGACGTCGGGGAGGCGCGCGAGAAAGCCCTCGAGGATGTCGCGCAGGGCGGGCGAACGCGCCATCTCAGGCCGTGGCCGGGTCGGCGACCGCGCGCAGCACGCGGGCGAGGGCTCCGCGCGCCTCTTCGACCACGGCGCCGCCCGACGCGGGCTCCGGCACCTCGACGGTGTCGGCCGGATCGAGCGCGGCGACGAACGCGTGGGCGCCCGATTCCTGGACGACGACGTTGCACGGCAGATGGACGGCGACTTGGAGCTCCTCGTCGAGCCGCCGCTGGCTCACGGCCCCGTTCCACACGCCCATGAAGAGGTACTGGCGCTCGCTACCCGCATCGGGGCCGAGCATGCCGCCGACGTGCATCTCCGAGAGGATCGAGAAGCCGTGCGCCCGCAGTGCCATCCGAGCGCGCACGACGGCCTCGTCGTACCCCTCAGGCACCTCGACGCTGTACCCGTACTCGGTCATCTCCCTCTACGGTAGCGCGCAAATGCGCCGTATCGATCATCTCGTGGCGGTGCCGAACGTCTCGGAGGGCAGGGACGGGGAGAAGATCGCGCGGGTCGTCGCTTCCGTCCGGGACGCGGGGGC
>JALZEG010000274.1 GCA_030862185.1 Actinomycetota bacterium | reverse complement strand
ACCTCGAGCATGTCCGCGTTCGCCGCGAGCACCTCGGCCTCGAACGTTGCGATCCCCGCCTCCGCGGCGGCCTCGCCCAGGTGCTCGATCAGGACGCTGCCGAGCCCCAGCCCTTGCAGGTCGTCCGCGACGACCAGTGCCATTTCCGCGCGTCCGGGGGCCGACCGGAAGTAGCTCGCCACGGCGACCAGCCGCCGGGCCGCGTCCCACCCCTTCTCGGCGACCAGCGAGAACGACTCCCGGTAGTCCACCTCCGCGAACCGCCTCATGGTCTCGACGCTCACGGAGGCGGTGTCGTGGAATCTCAGGTGCGACGACCGACCCGAAAGACCGCCGAAGAACGCCGCGAGGCCGGACGCGTCCTCCGGGACGACGGGCCGCACCGCGATCGTCGAGCCGTCGCGCAGGGGGACGTGCACCACACGGTGCTGCGGGTACCCGCGGGGCGGCGAGCCGGTCATGGAGCGACCCTAGTTGGTCAGCGCAGGCGGTTACACGCCGCCGTCCACCTGAAGCGTGGTGCGCGTTATCGCCGCGGCCGCGTCCGACGTCAGGAAGGAGATCGTCGCGGCGAGCTCCTCCGCCCGGACCCAGCGGCCGGGGTCGGAGTCGGGGAAGGCGCGGCGGTTCGCCGCGGTGTCGATGATCGACGGCGCGATCGCGTTCGACGTGATGCCTCGCCCGCGCGTCTCGTCCGCTATGGCCTCGGCGAGCGCCGCCACGCCGGACTTCGCGACCGCATAGGCGACCTGCCCGGACTGCCCCTGCCGCGCCGTCCGGCTCGACACGAAGACGAGCCGCCCCCAGCCTCGCTCGAGCATCCCCGGCAGCACGGCGCGGGCGCAGTTGAACGCGGTCCTCAGGTTGACGTCCATGACGAGGTCCCACGCCGCGTCGTCGACCTCGTGTAGCGGGACGCCGCCGCGCCACGTGCCGACGAGGTGGACGAGCGCATCCACCCCGCCGAGCGCGGCTTCGGCTTCGGCGACGAGCCGGTTTGCGTCCGCGCCGCGGGTGAGGTCGGCGGAGAAGAGGAAGAGATCACCGAAGTCGGCGAGCTCGTGCCGCGTGCGGTCGGCCTCCTCCTCCACGACCCACGACACCGCGACGTGATGTCCGTCTTCGAGGAACCGCCGCGTGACCGCGGTCCCGAGGGCGCCCGTCCCGCCGGTGACGAGGATCCGCCGCGGGCTCACGAGCGCTCGCCGCAGAGCGCGAGGAACTCCTCGCGGGTAGAGAGGTTCTCGCGCAGGAGCCCGGACATCGCCGACGTGAC
Organism: Actinomycetota bacterium; assembly: GCA_030862185.1. Classification (GTDB taxonomy): domain Bacteria; phylum Actinomycetota; class CADDZG01; order CADDZG01; family WHSQ01; genus JALZEG01. Next base: position 13,640 of record JALZEG010000274.1, on the reverse strand, counting down.
GGTCGTCGAGCCCGCGGCCCCCACACCGCGGATCGTCATGCACTGGTGGGTCGCCCTCACCACGACACCTGCGCCGCGCGGGCTCAGCTCGGCGTCGAGCCAGTCCGCGACCTGCTTCGTCAACCGCTCCTGCACCTGGAGCGACCGCGCGAAGTACGTCACGACGCGCGCGAGCTTCGACAGACCGATGATCCTGTCGCCCGGCAGGTATCCGACGTGCACGACTCCGTGGAACGGGAGCATGTGGTGCGCGCACAGGGAGACGAACGGGATGTCCCGAGCGATCACGAGCTCGTCGTAGCGGTCCTCGTTCGCGAACGTCGTCGGGTTGAAGGGCCGCGAAGTGAGGAGCTCCTCGTACATCCGCGCGACCCTGCGCGGGGTGTCTGCCACGTCCTCCGCGGAGAGGTCGACCCCGAGCGCTCCCAGCAGGTCGCGCGCGGCGGCCTCGGCGCGCCGCCGGTCCACCGGCCGTGCGTCGTCGGCGACTGCTCCCGCGGAGCGCGGGGGAGACACCTGTACCAGCTCACCCATCGGACAGTCCTTCCGGTCGGTTAGGAGACAGGAGGGACTCTAACACCAAGTCCTATTAGTGAAAAGGCTGTCCCGGCACAAGAAAGGGGAAATAAAGCCTACGAGGACTGGCGCAGCAGGCGATCGCCTCAGCGGTGTGGCGGCGTCGCGAGCCACGCCGCCAGCCCGGCGACGCCGAACGTCCCGTGCACGACCTGGTCGGCGGCGTTCGAGGCGATCAGGAACGTCTCCGGGCCCCAGACCGCGATCGAGGTGGTGACCGCCACGTACAGGGTCCCCTTCACGAGCGCGCCGACGCGCGCCCACTCCGGCCGCGCCGCGAATCCGAGGGATATCGTCCCGCTGACCAGCGCCGCGAGGTTGTGCCACCCGTTCGTCTCGAAGATGCCGAAGATGTGCGGCCCCGAGTCGACCGCCCCGGCGCTCGACGGGAAGGTCGTGCTGAGGCCGAACCCGACCGCGGCGGCCACGACGAGAAAGCCGCCGGAGGCCACCAGGTAGATCCGGGCCGGCGACCACGCCGCCATTTGGACGCCGTCCGCCCCGCGCTCTGCCGTCGCCACTTCGTCCTCCTCCGATCGCCTTCGACGGATTCTAGGTCGCCGGGCCGAGGATCTCGATCGACGTCGACTTGCCCGCGCGAGAGGGGCCGCCCCGAAGGACGGCCCCCTGCTCCCTGCTCCCCCCGCTAGTAGGTCGCTTTGAGGCTGTAGCTCTTGGACTGCGATCCGGAGTACACGTGCACGCCGACGTACCACCAGTCCCCGGCGGGGTTGGACACCGTGCACGAGCCGGTCGACGACCCCGTGTAGTGGCGGCACGCGTACGCGGTCTCGGTCGGCTTCGCGCCCTGGCGGACGTAGAGGTCGAGGTCCGGGTTGCAGCTCAACAGCGAGCACGACGGCCCGGTCAGCTCCACCCGCAGCGACGAGCGGCCGGCCGGCACCTGGATCTTGTAGTACTTCCACGTCCCGGCCGCGCCGTTCGTGTCGGAGACCGGAGCCCCGTTCGACAGCGTCGGCGTGCTCGGGTCGGGGTCGCTCGTCGACGACACCGTCACGGCCTGGGACGTGCTCCCGGTCGCGCCGCCGTCGTCCGTGACCGTCAGCGACACGGTGTAGGTCCCGGCCGCGGCGAAGGTGTGCGACGGGTTCGCCGCAGTCGACGTCGTGCCGTCGCCGAAGTTCCAGCTACGGTTCGCGATCGTGCCGTCGGAGTCCGTGCTCGTGTCGGTGAACGTGCAGGCGAGGCCCGAGCAGGAGTAGGTGAACGATGCGGCCGGCGCCGCGTTCCCCGGCGGCGGCGTCGGGGTCGGGGTGGGCGTCGGCGTCGTGCCGGCGGTGATGAAGCCGTTGTAGAGCAGACGGTTTGGCGACCCCGAGCCCGCGCTCGTGACCTTGCCGGTCGTCGCGTTCCCGGTGAGCGCCGCGGCGACGTTTGCAGGAGACGTCGCGCCGTTCGCCTGGAGGTACTGCGCGGCCGCGCCGGCGACGTGCGGTGACGCCATGGAGGTCCCGCTGATCGTGTTCGTCGCGGTGTCGTTCGTGTTCCAGGTCGACGCGATCGACACGCCGGGAGCGAAGATGTCGACGCACGTCCCGTAGTTGGCGAACGATGCCTTGCGATCGCTCGAGTCCGTCGCCGAGACGGTGATCGCCTCCGCGACGCGCGACGGTGAGTAGTTGCAGGCGTCGTCGGCGATCCCGAGCGGCCCCCCGTTGCCCGCGGCGATCGCGTACGTCGTCCCGTCGGCGATCGAGTTGCGGACGGCCGCGTCGATCGTCGAGCTCGTCCCGATCTGGGTGCCGAGGCTCATGTTCGCGACGTCCTTCTCGCCGGCTGTGTGCTGCGCCGTGACCCAGTCGATGCCGGCGATGATCTCGGACGCCGACCCGCTCCCGGCGCAGTCGAGGACGCGCACTGCCACGAGCGACGCGCCCTTCGCGACCCCGTGCGTCGACCCGCCGACGCTGCCGGCGACGTGTGTGCCGTGGCCGTCGCAGTCGCTCGCGTCCGCGTCGCCGTCGACGAAGTCGTAGCCGTTCGAAGCGCGGCCCCCGAAGTCCGAGTGCGTGATGCGGATGCCGCTGTCGAGCACGTACACCGTGGTCCCGGCCCCGGTCGCGCCGTACACGTAGGAGCCGCCGAGCGGGAGGTTGCGCTGGTCCACCCGGTCGAGTCCCCACGGCGGGTTCGACTGCGTCTCGACCGCGCGCACGACCGCGTCCTCCTCGACCAGGGCGACGCGCGGGTCGGCGCTGAGCGCGAGCGCGCCGGCGCGGTCGATCTCGACCGAGAAGCCCTTCAGCGCGTGGTTGTAGACGAAGCCGACGTCGCCTCCGTGGACGCGGGCGAGCGCCGTCGCGGCCTCGGCCGGAACGGCGACCGAGGGATCGAGCGTCACGACGTAGCTGCCGGGAACGGCCTTGCCGGCCGTGCGGATCGATCCGCGGCGCGCCGCGGCACTTGCGGCCGGAGGCAGCAATGCGATCAAAAGGGTTACAACGAGAGCTGTCGTTCCGGACGCGCGCGCGATCGTCTGCGATCTCATGACCGACCCTCCTGGTTAGGTTTGCGGAGGGTTTCGTCGGAGGGCCGTGGGAGTCCTTCTGAAAACCGGACAAATCGGGTGCGTCCCGCGGGACAGGCTGTCCAACGTCACCCGATCGATTGATCTAACAATTCAATCAAGCGCCGTCTATGCCGTGGGCGTGGCCGCGGCCGGTGCGGCCGCCGGCTCCTCGCGTTCGCGCCGTCTTCGGAACGGGAGCCGCGCGAACGCGAACTCCTCGTCGAACGGTCTGAGGTACAGGATCAGAGCCCCCGACGTCGCGGTCGAGAAGCTCAACAGCCCCATCGAGAACGCGATCGCCCAGTGGAAGACGAGGCCGAGCGGCAGCAGGTACTTCCAGAACCTGCGGTGCACGACCAGCCCCAGGAAGAGCGCGAGCTCGATCAGCATCGACCCCCACGTGATCGCTGCGACCGCGAGCGCGTTCTCGAGGATCGGTCCCAGCCACGAGCGCGCCCAGTGCGGCGCGCCGAAGACGGGGTCGTTCAACCAGTAGTAGAGCGCGGTGCCGTCGGCCCACTCCGCGACGCCGAACTTCGCAACCGCCGCGTGGAAGTAGACGCCCGCCATCTGGAGGCGGATCACGGCGAGGCCCGAGAACGCGAACAGCTTCGCCGTATCGCGCGCGGCCGAGGGAGCCCCTTCGGCATCCCCGGCGGGAGCCCAGTGCCACCGGCGGCGGTCCGTGAGGGTCAGAGGCAGGAGGAGGAACGTGAGCACGGCCGTCAGGTGGTCGCCGCCGTCGGGGATCGTGATCGAGAACGCGAACGAGTTGGCGACCCACCAGTGCACGACGCCGGTAAGACGCGGCCGCCAGCCGCTCGCGACCACCAGCAGCAGAGCCATCGCGATCCAGCGCGCGACCTCGAGCCGGTCGCCGAGCAGGCAGAAGATCCCGGCGTCGGCGGCACCGGAGCACTGCGGCACCTCCGGTTGACCGACCGCGGGACGGAACAGGATGTCGGTGCTGCTGACCGCGAGGGTGGCGAACGTCCCGAGGGCGAGGATCGTCCGGGCGAGCCCGTACACGTTGGTCCACGGCGTCCGCGCCAGCCACGGCCGGGCGGCGTCGCCCAGGCGGGTCAGCACGTCACGTCCACCCGCGCGACGCGCGACGGCATGACGATGTCGCGGCCCGACCGCGCCCACGCCCAGGGCACGGGCTCCTGGCTGACGAGCCCGACGGTCCCGCAGATCGTCGGGTCCACCGACCCGTTCGTGACGGGTCCCACGGTCTCGGCGCCGTCCAGGCAGTCGAACGGCCGGCCACGGCACTCCGTCCACGCCTCCTTCGGGACCCCCGTCCGGACGAGGGCGAGCTCTATGCGTTGCGCCTTCGAGGCGCGCCGGAGGCCGAAGAAGTTGCGCGCCTCGGAGTGCGGCGCGCGGCTGACGTCGACCCACTCGTCCGATGCCTCGTCCAGCACGAACGGTTGCAGGTCCGGCTCGCGCGGGGTGCGCGTGAAGAAACCCCATCCCTGCGGCACCAACGTCCGGGCGTTGAGCTCGGCCTCGAAGGGGAGGTGCACGACGTTCGCGGGGAGGGCCGCGTCCACCGCGTAGAAGCCCAGAAACAGCCAGAGGCCGGCGATCGCGAGGACCGCCGACCCCAGGGTCCGGCTAGGCGTCACTGCAGGGAATTGCCGGGGACGCCGTTACTTCGTGGAGAGGATCTGCACGATGCGATCGACGAGCAGGTCCTTCTCGAGCGAGTAGCTGCCGCCCTCACCGTCCGACCCCGGCGGGAGCTCGATCACGAGCCACAGCTGAACCGCCAGCACCCGGTTGGAAGCGATGTTGGTGTACTGGTGCACCTGCCAGTCGGTGTTCACGTTCGTGTCGACGTGGACGTACGTGTTCGTGTACTCGTCCAGCGGGTGCAGACCCTTCTCCTCCGACGCGGCCGCGAGGTCGCCGAGGTCCGCGTCGACGACCGCGGCAAAGGCGGGCCTCACGACGCGCCTCGAGTGGTCGATGGCCTTCGCGACACGCACGTGGTCGCCGCTCGTGATCGCTGCCTCGAACCGCGAGAAGAACGAAGGGTGGTCCCTGCGGATCTGCGCGATCAAGTCGCGCTCGAACCTGCGTGCGACGGGGGAGACGGTCTCGGTGACCGGCTGCCCGGGGTAGACGGCCTTCGCGACGGGCCCCGTCCGCAGGACGAGCCCCTTGAAGAGGGTCTCGGCATCGTGAGAGAGGAGGCTCGTCGCCGGCGTCCCCTCGTTCGCGTTGACGACCATGCTTCCGCCGGCCACCAGCGCGGCGGCAAGCAGCACGCGCATCCCCACACGACGGCCCTTCTGTGCCAGAGTCCTCATCAAGCGCTCCTTTGCACTCGGCCCACCCCATCCGGCATGCCCGCACCCGCCTCCGGGCGAAGAGCGCCCGGTAAACTAGCAAAGTGGAGCAGTTGGGACAAAGTTCGCACGCCGAGGGTCGAATCCCTCCCCAAAACCTGGCCAACTCGGTCCCCGTAGTCCTCTACGACGCCGACTGCGGTTTCTGCACGTGGGTCGTCGACAAGATCGCGGCGCGGGTCGAGGCGGGGGCCGTCGAGATCGTGCCCCTGCAGGCCCCCCGGGCGGACGAGCTCCTCGCGGACCGGCTCGACGAGCAGGCCAAGTGGGACTCCTGGCACCTCGTGGAGGCCGGCGGAGCGCTGTTCTCCGGCGGCGAGGCCATCCCGCGGGTGCTGCGCCACGTCCGAGGAGGCCGCTTCGCCGGCCGTGTCGCGGCCCGGTTTCCGCGCGCCGCCTCGGCCCTCTACCGCGTGGCGGCGCGTCACCGTGACAAGCTCGGACGGGTCGTCCGGGCCGACCGCTGCCGCGTCCCCGGCAGCCGCTGAGCCCCCTGCAGAACGCCTGACGATCGACCGGGGTGCTTGCGCCCCGCTTGCGGGACCTCCACTCTGTAGACCCCTACGGATCGGAGCCATACGTGCGACTTGCCGCAGCCCTTGTAGCCGCCTTGCTGTTCTCGGGCGCGTGCGGGAACGACGCCGCCGGAAGCGAAGCGTTCTGTGACGCCACCCGCAAGGTGGTCGAGCTCGGGACCGTGGACGAGCTTCCTCCCGAGGTCGACACCATGGTCGAAGAGGCGCCGGACGAGATCCGCGACGCCGCCGAGACCGTCAGGAGCGGGTTCGAGGAGGCCTTCGAGGAGTCCGATCCGTCCGTGCTCGAGACGGAGGAGTTCCGCGACGCGGCGGCCGAGCTGCGGGAGTACGCGGTCGACAACTGCGAGGGCCTGAAGGACATCAGCGAGTAATCCCGCCGGGCGGGGAACCCGGGGTGGGCGCCTCGGCGTACTAGCGGCGGAAAGACGACTCCCGTGGGGGGCCGGCCACTGGAGGACCGCGAGCTGGTCGAACGGGTGAAGCGCGGCGACGTGGACGCGTACGAGACGTTGGTGCAGAGACATCAAACGGCCGCGTTCCGGACCGCGTATCTGGTCGCGGGCTCGGCGAGCGACGCCGAGGACGCGGCCCAGGAGGGCTTTCTGAAGGCGTTCTACGCGATCGACCGCTTCCGCAGCGACTCGCCGTTCCGGCCGTGGCTGCTCGCGATCGTCGCGAACGAAGCCAGGACACGGGTGCGGTCGGCGGCGCGACGCCAGACGCTCGCCGTGAGATTCGCCGAGGGCCGTCCCGAGGGCGATGCGGCCCCATCTCCCGAGGAGGCGGCCCTCGCGCGCGCGGACTCCGAGCGGGTGCGGCGCGCTCTCGGCCGCCTCGGCGAGGACGACCGGCTCGTCATCGGCTACCGCTTCTTCCTCGAGCTGTCCGAGAAGGAGACGGCGCTCGCGCTCGGCGTGCGCCGCGGAACGGTGAAGTCGCGCCTGTCGCGCGCGCTGGGGCGTCTGCGCGACGCGGTCGCGGAGGACGCGCCGTGAGCCGGCGGAGCGAGCGGGAGATCGCGGCCCTCCTGCAGGAGGTCGCGCGCGAGGACGTGTGGCCGCCCACCCCTCCGCTCGCGGAGAAGGTGCGGTCGCGCATCGAGCGGGGGCGGATGCCGGTCGCGGAGGTCCGCCTGCCGCGCACGCGCCCGTCCCTGCTGCGGCCGGCCGCGGTCGTCTGCGTCGTCGCGCTGGCGCTCGGGATCACGCTGTCGCTGTCGGCCACGGCCCGGCAAGCGGTCGCCGACCTCCTCGGGGTCGTCGGCATCCGGGTGACCTTCGACGGCGATCCGGCGGTCACGCCGCGCCCGCGCAGCTCGATCCCGCTCGGTCCCCCGGTCTCGCGGGCCGTGGCGAGCGAGCGTGCCGGGTTGGACGTGAGGGTCCCGGCCGCCGTCGCGGGCGCGCCCGCCTTCCACTACGACCCTTCGATCGGCGACGGCGGGATGGTCTCGGTCGTGTATCCGCGCTCCGCCCAGCGGCTCTCCGAGGTGGACCTCCTGGTGACGCAGTTCGTCGCCGGCGTCGACCAGACGGCGGTCAAGAAAATCGCCACCGCCGGAGCACGCGTCACCTACGTCCGGGTCCGCTCGTCCGACGGCTACTGGATCGGCGGGGGACCGCACCTCTTCTTCTACGTCGACGAAGACGGCGAGATGCGCGCGGAGACCGTGCGGCTCGCAGGCAGGGTCCTCCTCTGGGAGGAGGACGGCGTCACGTACCGCATCGAGGGGGCGCGGTCGCCGGCGGAGGCGCTGAAGATCGCCGACAGCCTGCGCTGAGGGAACCCGCGGCCCCCGCTCGGCGTAATCAGGTCGACACGCGCTCGGCGAAGAAAAGGAGGCCGCCATGGTCCGCCGTCTCTCGTTGCTGGTAGTGCTGGCGTTCGGAGGTTCCCTGCTGGCGATGCCCGGCGTAGCCGCGGGCGGCACTTGCCACGCGACGCCGTCGGCGCGCATGACGATCTCCGACGAGACGCGCATCGTGATCGAGGAGTGCGCCTTCACCCAGACGGTCACCTACGTGGATCCCGGCGAGAGCGTGACGTGGGTCAGCAGAGAGGTGTTCCCGCACACGGTCACCGGCGCGGCCGGCTCGTGGGGGAACGAGGACATCCTCGACAGCGGCGACAGGGTCACGTACGCGTTCGAGAAGGACGGCGTCTACCCCTACTACTGCGCTTTGCACCCCTCGATGGTCGGTGCGGTCGTCGTCGGCGACGGCACGAACGAAGCCGTCCTGGACGCGGGCTCGGCGGCTGTGACGAAAGTCAAGAACGCGGCCCCCGTCGGTGCAGCCGAGAGCGATCCGCCGGGCTCGGGCGGGATCGAGCCGGCAGTCGTGGCTCTGTCCTTGGTGGCGGCGCTGGGCGCCGTCTTCGTCGCGGGCCGCTACGCGCTCGCCCGCCGCGCCCGCGCTTCGACGGCCGCCTAGCCCGGGCATACGCTGGGGTCCTCGTGGCCTCCAGCGTATGCACGCACGTCGACCAGATCCGCGACGTCGAGCCGCGGGCGTCCGGCTGCGAGGAGTGCCTGCGGACCGGCGACCGGTGGATCCACCTGAGGCTGTGCCTCTCGTGCGGCCACGTCGGGTGCTGCGACAGCTCCCCCAACCGCCACGCGACGAAGCACCACGGCTCCACGGGCCACCCGATCGTCCGGTCGTTCGAGCCCGGCGAGGACTGGATGTACTGCTACGTGGACGACGCGGTGGTGGGGCGATGACGCCGCGCGACGAAGACCCGCCCCCCGACGACGTCGACGAGGCGAGCATGGAGTCGTTCCCGGCGAGCGACCCGCCGCCGTTCTGGGGGCGCGGCTCGGACGATCAATCACCGCCGAGCCCGTAGACCGACCGCCGGACGAGTTCGCGCCCCGTGTCACGGCTAGAACCTCCGCGGGAACTGCGCGACGATCCCGCGGCTCAGCATGTCGGCCATGTGGAGGATGTCGCGGTGGATCCGGTCGTATGCCGCGACGTCGGAGTCCCAGTCCTCGTTCAGACGCGCGGTCGCTTCGTTCAACGTCCACTCGAGGTGGCCGCCCATCATCGACCGCATCTCCCCGGCCGGCCAGCTCTCCGGGTTCGCCGCGTAGAGGAAGTCGGCGATCTCGTTCGCGTTCGCGCTCCAGCGCGCGCTCGCGTCCTCGACGCCTTCGGAGTCGCCCGACTTCGCCGCCCCCACGAGGTCGGCGGCGATGAGGATGTGGTCGCGCAGCAGCGCCGAAAGCTGCTCGCCCGCCGCGTCGCCGTAGAAGGGCTTGATCGCGTCGCCGATGTCGTCCTGGTTGTCGAGGAGCCTGGCCGCGGCGATGTCGACGTCCGGCAGGTCTGCGACCGCGCTCACGACGAACTGGCGCGTCCAGACGATGTGGTCCTCCCAGAGCTTGCGCATCTTGTTGCGCAGCCGGATCGCGGCCGGAGACCGGAAGTCCGATCGGGTGCGGCTCATCGCCGCCTCGGCCGGCCTTTCGGAAGACGACACGTTCCCGACGATGGTGACGCCGGTTCCCAGCAGCAGGGCCGCGCCCCCGGCGGCGAGGGCTTTTCTCAGGTCCATACGCTCCTCCTAACGCCAAACACCTTTTCCGTTAGAGGAGACTCTAGGGTCCGCACGGGTGGCGAGTCAAGCAAGATCGACTAAGAAGCGTTAGTGGTATCTGCCGGGAAGGCTCGGACTCCCCTTTTCACCAACGACTATTCGTGCTAATACGGAAGCGTGCTCAGAGGTCTCAGGAAGGGAGCGGGTGCCGTCGCGGCGCTGGAGGACGACCTCCGGCGGCGTATGTACCTGTTCATCCGGGGCCGGGGCGCCCCGGTCTCGCGCGACGAGGCCGCCGAGCACGTCGGCATCTCGCGCAAGCTCGCGGCCTTCCACCTCGACAAGCTCGTCGAGCGGGGCCTGCTGCGCGCCCACTACGCCCGTCTGCCGGGCAGGTCCGGCGCGGGGGCCGGCCGGAGCTCGAAGCTCTACGAGCCGTCGGACATCGAGCTAGACGTGTCGATCCCGGAGCGCCGCTACGACGTCGTCGGCGAGATCCTCGTCGAGGCGCTCGCGACCGAGACCGGAGAGTCGCCGCGCGACGCGGCGCGGAAGATCGCGTTCGACAAGGGCCGCGCGGTCGGCGAGGAGGTGAAGGCGCGCCTGCGCCTCCGTCCACCGGGATCGGCGCGCGCTCTCACGGTCGCGGAGGAGACGCTGACCGACTACGGCTTCGAGCCGTATCGCGACGACACGGGTTCGATCTCGCTGCGGAACTGCCCCTTCCACACGCTGGCGCAGCGCGCGCCCGATCTGGTCTGCGGGCTGAACCGTGAGTTCGTAGACGGCCTTCTGCGGGGCTTGGGGAACGAGACCGTAGAGGCGGCACTCGAGCCCGCCCCGGGCCGGTGCTGCGTGAAGCTCCGCGCGCGCTGACGACCGACCGAGAAGGCGTTCCAAGGCCGCCCATCACAGAATCCAACGCGCGGTCCCCTTGCAGGGCTGGCTGAGGCGGATGGTCCATGGAGCCTCTCGATGGACTGGAATAATCGGGAGGTCATGACTGACTGGATGACGGTACGCGTCGAGTTGGTGAGCGGTCGGGGCATCGACTTCGACCCGCCGCCTGGACGCGTCTTCGTCGTCGGTCCGAACAACACCTTCGGGGATCTCGCCAAAGCAATCGATCTACATTTTGCGCGGTGGGACCTGAGTCACCTGCACGTGTTCCGGCTCGAGGATGGACGACAGATCGGGTACCCGGACCCCGAGTGGCCCCGATTGGCTCGACCACGAAAGCGTGACGGTGTCTTCGGCAGTCTCCAAGGGCGACGAGTTTGAGTACGTTTTCGACTTCGGCGATGACTGGACCCATCTGTGCCGGGTCGAGGATGTTGGCATCGACCCGACGGAGGTCTTTGGCGAGGAGCCGGAGTTACCGATCCCGGTTTGGGGGTGGGGATCTATTCCGGATCAGTACGGACGTCGAACGGAGAACGACACCGGCGAGGATCTGGAAGGTCTCTAGGACCGACGAACAGTTATCGCTCAAACGCTAGCGATTTGAGCTCTGGCTGTCGCTCTCGCCCTCCCAGTGCTGATGAGCCGAATCCCAATGACTGACCGTGTCGCCCCTCAGGATCGGGTCGAGCAGAGCCTGGGCCTCCGCGAGACCCGCTGAGAGCGTGGGATCGATTCCCACCTCTGTGGCCAGCTTCCGGTACGCGGTCTCCCAGTCCGGCGGAGGTTCGGGCACTGAGGATGGGAGATCCTGTAGCGCACGGGAGCGAAACGTCTCGACCATCGCCTCGCGCAAACGAGAAGCATCCAGCGTCGCGTAGAACTTGATCAGCACGAGGTCGACTAGATCCTTTGCCCGGCTGCTGGGATGCCCGTTTCCGTACACACGGGTGTAGGCGTGAAGCTTCTCCGCGACCTGCTGCTCCAGCGGAAGCGCGGACACTTCCGCTGGCTCGATCTCGGCGAACCCGAGAAGATCAGGGCTCCTCAGGTGCTCCGGTTCCCACTGGAGCGGATCGGAGAAGCCGACGTCGATGTTGACTTCGTCGAAGAGCCGGCCGGCGAGCTCGGCTCGCGCCCGGTATCGAAGCGATGCGCCCTCCTGCCACTCTTCCCGCTGCTCCACCTTCTCGATGATGAAGATGAAATGGTCATCGAGATCGAGGGCCTGCGCCGCGATCAGGTCCTCGGTAGCTGCCTCTTCGTTGTCCCTACGGACGAGGTCGATGTCCTTGGTGGCGCGGCCCGCCGGTTCGAAGCGGAAATCGAGGGCCAGTGCGCCCTAGGACCCAGCGGTCGGGGGCCGACGCGGAGAGGCGGGCGAGAAGCCGGTCGAACACGACGGTCTTGCGGAGCCGCGCCAGCGAAAGTCCCGTCTCCCGTGCGAGGTTGAGCAGACGTTGCTCCAGCGCCATGCGAAAGGCGGCCGCGCTCGCATACTTCATGAAGCAGCCTCGTCGAGGGCGCGCCGGATGAGACGTTCCACCCGCCCCCCGCGGGAGGCTGCGCCGGCCTCGAGCTGACGCGTGGTGGCGAGGCCTCGATCGACGGCCTGACTAACGGCCGCCACGATCTGTTCGGGAGCCGTCCCCGTCTCCGCGCAGTCGAGGATCGTCCGCACCGCGCTGGTGATTCGGACACCGCCACGGGTGATGACCTCACCCTGCTTGAACTCTCGAGTGGTGGTGTGCAGGGTGATGCCGGCGGTGGGCGGACGGTAGCGACGCGAGCGGGGGATGGTGACGTGGATAGTGCCCGGGATCACGTCGGAGAGGTCGAGCATGTCGAGAGCGCTCTCGTGGGATACGACCGCGACGTCCTTCCCGGCCCACAGCCAGGCCCCGATGACATCCTCGTGCTCGGAGGAGGGGTACTCGCTGAGCCGGTAGACGCCCCGTCGAACCCGTACCCACCGGTTCTGCTTGACGTGATAGGTGCGCAAGCTGGATGAGTAGCCGCAGGCGGTCGCCTGGGCGGTGGTGAAGTAGCCCGCCTGCCCTGAGGCGACCTCGAAGAGGCATTGATGATCCGGCCGTTTCCGCTCTGTGTCATGCATAACCTCAATATTATTGATCTTTGCCATGACAAAGGCAAGCTCTCAGCTGCTAACACCGGGTGTACTATCGAACATCCGTTCGTTATTGGAGAAGGGGTGAGCCAAAGCGTGGCCCACGACATCGGTGAGAAGCCAGGGATCGGCCGCTACTGCTGCGCGAACTGCGGATGGTCCGTCTATCTCGACGACTCCGACGACCGGCTGCCGCCCTGCGGGAGCTGCGGCAAAGGACAGAACACGAAGTACGACCGCTGCTGAGAGCCAGGAGGCTCGTCAGCGTCCCCGTCTTCCGCCCTCCTTCTTGAGGGCACTTGCGAACGCAGGCTGCCACGCGGGAACACCTTCGTTGGCCGGCGTGTCGAGGATCGTCGTCCGACCCGTGCCGTCGGCATTCATCGTGCATAGGTCGTTGTCGTCGAACTCGCCCGTCTGGCACATATAGACGATGCGCTCCCCGTCGGGCGACCAACCGGGAAAGGCGCCGATGCCTTCGGTGTGGCGGCCGGTGGTCGCGGGCGTGAGCTTGTGCATCGCACCGCCTTCGGCCGGGATGGTCCACAGCGCAGAACCACTGTCGAAGACGACGGTTGCTCCGTCGGGGGACCAGTCCGGTCGCGCTGCACCCTCGGTGGTGAGTTGGCGGAGATCGGTTCCATCCAGGCGCATGCGCCACAACTGGAAACCGCTCTTGGGTGCTTCGAGGGAGGTGCCCAGTCCTCGGATGAACGCGATCGAGTCGCCGTCGGGAGACCATGTCGGACTGAGGTTCGAGCCCTTCTCGATTATCGGCGTCGCTTCACCGCCCTCCTGTGGAACCACGAAGATGTCGGGACCGCGGTCGAAGTCCAAGTACGTGCGTGTGAATGCGATGTGACCGGTGGGACCCCACGAGGGACCCTCGTCTTGGACATGACCCCTCGGCCTGGTTAGTCGTTCGAGGTCGGTTCCGTCGGTATCCATGGTGCAGATCCCCGGATAGCACTGGAACGCGAGCCGCGTGCCGTCGGGCGACCATGTGGGATTGCTGCCCTTGTGCAACCGCTGGACCTCTCCACCGCCTAGAGGAACCAGGGCGACGCGGG
>JALZEG010000275.1 GCA_030862185.1 Actinomycetota bacterium | reverse complement strand
CCCGCGGGCGCCCGTTACGAAGTCCTCCACGAGTCGTATCTCACGGCGGACGCCGGCGACACCGGTCGTTCGGAGTAGCGACACCGTTCTGTTATCCCTACGGCAGCGCCGAGCGAAAGGAAGCGATGTCCTTCGGTAACGTGCTCGTCTCGTTCGTGCTGGTGGGGCTGGTGGCCGTCCCCGCGCCGGCACACGCGCACGGCGACATCCAGGGCAGCGATCCCGCCCCCCGCTCGACCGTCCGGCGGTCACCACGTTCGGTCGCCGTCACTTTCACCGAGGCTCCCACCGCGCAGGCGGTCCTGACCGTCACCGACGGGTGCAGGCGCGACGTCACGCGGGCCGTCGACGTGACGGACGCGACCGCGACGGTGCGGGTCTCCTCCGGCGAGCCGGGACGGTGGCGGGTCGCCTACCGCGTGATCTCGTCGCTCGACGGCCACCAGACGCAGGGGCGCTACGCGTTCACTGTCGCAGGCGCGCGCGACTGCACGCCGGACGAGGACCCGACGGACGATCCCGGCCTCGCGCCCACGCGAGCGGAGGCGCCGCGCGATCGCGAGGAGCCGGCCGGTTCGGGCGCGCCGGTCGTCCCGATAGCCCTCGGCGCGGTCGCGCTCGTCGCGCTAGCCCTGGCCGTCAGGCGGTTCGGCTCGGTGTGATCGACCCCGTCCTCGCGCACGGCGTCGGCCGCGTCTACGAGTCGCCGATCCCCGCGTACCTCTACGCGGTCGGTGCCGGCGTCACCGTCCTGCTCTCGTTCGTGCTGCGCGCGCTGGCGCGGCACAAGGAGCCCGTCTCGACGGATCGCCTCGTCGCGGGAGAAGGCGTCGCCCGCGTCCTCGGCACGATCCTGAAGGCCGCCGGCCTCGCCGGGCTCACCCTCGCGGTCACGGGGGCGGTCCTCGTGGACGAGCGCGGGCTCACGCTCGCGCCGCTGCTGTTCTGGGTCGGCCTGATCGTCGGGACGACGACGCTGTGCGTGCTGCTCGGCCGCTCGTGGGAGGCGGCGGACCCGTGGGCGACGATCGAGGGCTACTACCGGATCGGCGACGTCGAGCGCGAGCCCCTGGAGCCGCCGTGGTGGACCGGCCCCCTGCTCGTCTACGCGCTGTTCTGGTTCGAGCTCGTGTCCGGCGTCGGCTTCGAGCCCGCAGGGATCCTCGGCGCGCTCGTCGTGTACTCGGTGCTCGTGTTCTCGTTCCGCCACCGGCTCGGCCCGCGCTGGGCGCTGGTCGACCCGCTGTCGATCCTCTTCGGGTTCGCGTCGGCGGCGTCGCCGCTGGAGCTGCGCGACGACGGCGTCCACTATCGCGGCCTCGGGGGCCTCGACCGTCCCGAGCCGATGCCGCGCGCGCTCTTCGCCTCGATCTTCGTGCTGCTCGCGTCGACCACGCTCGACAACGTCACCGAGACCGTCGGGTGGTCGAGCTTCGTGACCTCGACGGGGCTGGACGCGCTGCCGGGAGAGGTCGTGGAGTCGCTCGCGTTCGTCGCGTTCGCGCTGCTGTTCCTCGCGCCGTTCCTCGCCGCGATCGCCGCGGGAGGCCAGCGTGCTGCGGCGCGTTCGTTCGGTTGGTCGCTCGTCCCGATCGGCGTCGCCTACGTGCTCGCGCACAACGCCCCGCTTCTGATGACCGGGATTCCGGAGCTGATCCGCACGCTGTCGGATCCCTTCGACTACGGGTGGAACCTCCTGGGGACCGCGGACCTGTGGTCCGGCTTCGCAGTGTCGCCGCAGCTCGTCTGGTACCTGGAGATCGCGCTGATCGTGGGGGGCCACGTGCTCGGCGTGCTGGCGGCGCACCGCACCGCGGTGCGCGTCGCGGGCGACCACGCCGGCGCGGTGCGCAGCCAGTACGCGCTGACCGCGCTGATGAGCGTCTACACGATCGCGACGCTGTGGCTGCTCGCTCAGCCGCTGGTGCGGTAGGACTGTCGCATGGACTTCGCTCACACGGCCACGTCGAGCGGTCCGAACACCGAGATCCTGCTGCTGGGCGGGGGCATGCTCCTGCTCGCCGTCGTGTTCTTCTTCCAGAAGAGCGCCTCGCGCGGGGCGAGCCTCGTGCTGGCCGTCCTCGGCGCGGTCGCGATCACCGGAGCCTTCGCGCTGAAGGACGGCGACCACGGAGACGTGGCGGTCTCGATCGTCTCGCCGGAGGACGGCGCGACGGTCGCCGCCGGCGAAGTGGAGCTCGAGGTCGAGGTGACCGGCGCGGAGGAGGGCCACCTGCACGTCTACGTCGACGGCGAGGACGCCGGGATGCAGCCGGGCCCGGGGATCGAGATCGAGCTCGAGGAGGGCGAGCACGAGGTCGAGGTCGAGCACGTCGACGTCCGGCACCGGCCGCACGACCCGCCCGCGACGGACGCCGTGACGGTGACCGCCGAGTGAGGGACGTGCTCTAGCCGCCGGGTATACGTACTCTGAGGAGATGAAGCCCTTCAGGGTCCTGTTGGTGGCGTGCGCGGCGCTCGTCGCCGCGGCACCGGCCGCGTCCGCCCATGCCGCCTACAAGAGCTCCGATCCCGCCGACGGCGCGACCGTGGCGAGCCCGCCGTCGCGGGTGAGCGCCGAGTTCACCGAGCCGCTGACGCAGAGCTCGTCGCTGCAGGTGTTCGACCCGTGCGGCACGCGCGTCGACCACGGCGGCTCGACCGTCAGCGGCTACGAGATGTCGGTCTCGATGTCCGGCGAGTTCTCAGGGACCTACGTCGTAGACTTCACGGCTCAGTCGTCGTTCGACTCGCACACCACGAGGGGCAGCTTCACGTTCACGTCCTCCGGCGGCTCGAGCTGTGCCGGCGATCCCGAGCCCACGCAGCCGCCTTCTGGTGGAGGGGGTGGCGGCTCCGGTGGTGGAGGGGCCGGGGGTGGCGGAGGATCCGGCGACGGCGGAGCGGTCGCGCAGGATCCGGTCGTCTCGACGGAAGGATCGGGCGCGACGTCCGGCTCCGGTGGAACGGGTGGGCCTCGGCCCGCAGGAGGAACCTCGAACGCCCGCAACCGCCCGGCGCGCGACGCCGGCTCGCGCGACGCCGGCCCGGTCGCGTTCCAGAACACGGGTGACCGCACTCCGGCCGGCGAGCCCGCTCCGTGGGACCTCCCGGTCGACGGCGTGGTGATCGCGTTCGCGCTGTGCGTGATGATCGGCGCGGCCGGGGGCCGCGTCTACGCCGGCATCGTCGCCCCGCGCCGCTGAACCCCTCGGCCGAGACCCGGCGCGTCAACCGCATCTGGGACCGGATCGCGCCCGTCTACGACAGGCGCATCGGCTTCTTCGAACGCCGTCTGTTCCAGGGGGGCCGCGAGTGGGTGTGCTCGCGCGCCCGCGGGGAGACGCTCGAGCTCGCGGTCGGGACCGGCCGGAACCTCGGGCTGTATCCGGACGGTGTGAAGCTGACGGCGATCGAGCTGAGCGAGGCGATGCTGGACATAGCTCGGAGGCGGGCCGAGGAGCGCGGGGTGGACGCCGACCTGCGATCGGGGGACGCGCAGGCCCTCGACCTCCCCGACGCGAGCTTCGACACCGTCACCTGCACGATCTCGCTCTGCAGCATCCCCGACGATGCGGCGGCGGTCCGGGAGGTGCGCCGCGTGCTCCGGCCCGGCGGGAGGTTCGTGCTCATGGAGCACGTCCGCAGCCCGGTCCTGGCGGTGCGGGCGGTGCAGCGCATGATCGACCCGCTGACGGTTCGCTTCGAGGGCGACCACGTAACGCGCGAGCCGCTGGACCACCTGCGCCGCGAGGGCTTCCGCATAGACGAGCTGGAGCGCCTGAAGTGGGGGATCGTCGAGAGGGTCGCGGCGACCAAGCCGAGCTAGCCACCTGCTCCGGTCCCCAGGCCTGTGGAGGGGTAAAATACAGGCTGGTAACTACGTGTTGGTAACCGGCTAGAAATCCGGCGCTTCGAACACGCGTTCGATATAACTGTCGTACCCCCTCTCTAGGTTCTGCCACGACGCAGAGCAGGGCCCGAGGCGGGTCCTACGGCACAAGGAGGCGCAGGTGGCAGGGATCAGGGAGTCCAGGCCCGTGGTTACCGACACGAGCCGCGATGTCAAGGGGCGGGACGCGGCGCTCGACATGGCGCTCGCCCAGATCGAGAAGCAGCACGGCAAGGGGTCGATCATGCGGCTCGGTGACGCCGGGATCGCGGCGGGCATCGAGGCGATCCCGACCGGGTCGCTGGCGCTCGACCTGGCGCTCGGCATCGGCGGGCTGCCGCGGGGGCGCATCGTCGAGATCTACGGCCCCGAGGGATCGGGCAAGACGACGGTCAGCCTGCACGTGATCGCCGAGGCGCAGAAGGCGGGGGGCCTCGTGTCGTTCATCGACGCGGAGCACGCGCTCGACCCCTCGTACGCGAAGGCGCTCGGCGTCGACATCGACAACCTGCTGTGCTCCCAGCCCGACACCGGCGAGCAGGCCCTCGAGATCGCCGACACGCTCGTGCGCTCCGGCGCGATGGACGTGATCGTCGTGGACTCCGTCGCGGCGCTCGTGCCGCGCGCGGAGATCGAGGGCGAGATGGGCGACAGCCACGTCGGGCTCCAGGCGCGGTTGATGAGCCAGGCGCTGCGGAAGCTCGCCGGAAGCGTCAACCGCTCGAAGACGATCCTGATCTTCATCAACCAGATCCGAGAAAAGATAGGAGTCATGTTTGGCTCCAACGAGACCACCCCGGGGGGGCGCGCGCTCAAGTTCTACTCGTCGGTCCGCATGGACGTGCGCCGCATCGACTCGCTCAAGGACGGGGCCGAGGTCGTCGGCTCGCGGGTGCGCGTGAAGGTCGTGAAGAACAAGGTCAGCGCGCCGTTCAAGAAGGCGGAGTTCGACATCCAGTACGGGACGGGCATCTCGAAGGAGGGGAGCCTCCTGGACGTCGCGATCGACCACGGCATCGTCCGCAAGTCCGGCGCGTGGTTCATCTACGGAGACGACCAGCTCGGGCAGGGACGCGAGAACGCCAAGTCGTTCCTCGCGAACAACGCCGACATCGCGACGGAGGTCGAGCTGAAGATCAAGGACAAGTTGGGGTTGCTCGGCTCCGACGAGGACGACCCCGTACCGGCCCCCGAGGCCGTCTCCTAGGTGGCACCGGTCCAGGAGGCGATGCCGGGGCTGAACGCCGGAGACTTGTCCGGCGCCCCCCCGGCCGCCCTCCTGGACGGCGCCCGCCGCGAGGCGATGGCGCGGGCAGGCCGTCTGCTCGCGACGCGCCCCCGCTCGGAGCAGGAGATCGCGGACCGTCTCGCCGACGCGGGGTTCGACCCGCCGGTCGTCGCGGCCGTCGTCGACCGACTCCGGACCCTGGGACTGGTCGACGACGGCGCCTTCGCGCTGCAATGGGTGGAGGAGCGCGCTCGCCGCAAGAAGCTGTCGCCGCGCGCTCTCGTGCACGAGCTCGAGGGCAAGGGCGTGACGCGCGAGGTGGCGGAGGACGCGCTGGCGCGGGCGGGTCTCGACGAGGTCGAGCAGGCGACAGAGCTGGCGGCGTCGTACGTGCGGCGGGTGGCGTCGAAGCCGCTCCGCGAGCAGGCGACGCGTATCACGCGGATGCTCGCCCGCCGGGGTTACTCCCACGAGACGGCGGAGGCGGCGATGCGGGCGGTCCTGCCGCCGGGGGGCTGGGACTAGCGGCTCGTTTGCCGGCGCGGCAGCTGCCCGGATCGGATCTACGTGGGGCCGGTCGGGCAGGTGCGCGGCGGCAAGGGGCGAACCTTCAGGGTGACCGACTACCACAGCCCTGGAGGAACCGATGCGACGGATAACCACGATCCTGCTCGTGATGGGACTTGTGGGTGCGGTGATGGCCGTGCCGGCCGACGCAGCCAAGAAGAAGAAGAAGAAGGCTTCTGTGCGAGTCGTCGAGGCGACCTACACCCAACCCGCGCTAGGCGTCGGCGGCCTGGCCGGCGGGTGCCCGGCCGGTGCATGTCCCACGATCGCCACCGCCACCAACGAGACCTACGCGATGGTCTTCATCGAGGACGACCTCAGCCCCAGCGGCTACGTCTCGTTCAACTACGACAGCGACGGTGACGGGTTCCAGAACCCGGGTTCGGGGCCCGACGTCTGCGGTTCTACGTCTGAGCCGGTGGCGATGGAGCCGGGCGTTGCCTACACGGCGTGGCCGTGGACCGTGGGGGTCGCGTGTCAGGGGTCGGCTTCGACGTCCGGGACGATCAAGGTCCTGCTCTCGAGCGACCCCGCCGCCCTCAAAGCGGCGGCCGCGAAGCTCTAGCCGCACACTCCAAGCGATAACGCCGGTGCGGGCAGGCGCCTGCACCGGTGAATCGCGTCGGCGGTGAGGCCCATCCCCGGCCCTGCCAATAGATGGGTGGGTGACATTGCCCCGGCCCCCGGCGTACCATTGGGCGAGACTCACACAAACTGGACCCGACGGTACGAACGGACCCACGAGAGTTCACTTTCGAAACCAATCATGACGACGACCGAACGAGAGCAAATGCGCATCCGTGCAGGGGGAGCGACCGCTCCACCTGGGCGAATGTCTTCTCGTATCCATTAGCCGCCTGAGGCTTTCGTAGTCCTTCGTGCCGGGTGCCCGCCCGGCTGCTCGCCGTGCCGGCGCCCTGAGACCCGCGAAAGGAGCGAGGCATGGAGATCGTGATCGGTCTCTTCCTCGGCCTCTTGATTGGAGCCGGAGCCGGCTACGTATACCGGCAGTCGGTCGCGCAGAAGGAAGTCACGTCGGCAGAGAGCCGCGCCCGCACGGTATTGGTGGACGCGGAGCGGGAAGCCGAGGCGGCCAAGCGTGAAGCTCTAGTCGAGGCCAAGGACGAGATCTTCCGCATGCGCAACGAGGCGGAGCAGGACCTCAAGCGGCGCAGCGTCGAGATCGACCGGAAGGAGGAGCGGCTGGCCGGGCGGGAGGCCAACCTCGACTCCCGCAGCGACTCGCTCGACCGCAAGGAACGGGCGATCGACTCCCGGGAAGGCGAGCTGAAGGCGGCCCAGCAGGAGCTCGAGCGGCTGGCCGACCGCTCCCGCGCCGAGCTCGAGCGCGTCGCCGGGATGACGCAGGGCGACGCCAAGCAGGCGCTGATCGAGCAGATCGAGGACGAGGCCAAGCGCGAGGCGATGGTGATCGTCCGCGACGTCGAGGCCAAGGCCCGCGAGGAAGCGGACCGCCGGGCCCGCAAGATCATCGCGATCTCGATGCAGCGGGTCGCGTCGGACCTCACGACCGAGTCGACGGTCACGACGGTGACGCTCCCGAACGAGGACATGAAGGGCCGCATCATCGGCCGTGAGGGGCGCAACATCCGCGCCTTCGAGGCGGCGACGGGCACGAACCTCATCATCGACGACACGCCCGAGGCCGTCGTGCTGTCGTGCTTCGACCCGATCCGGCGCGAGATGGCGCGGCTCACGCTCGAGAAGCTCATCTCCGACGGGCGCATCCAGCCGGCGCGCATCGAGGACATCCACGAGAAGTCGCGCGCCGAGGTCGAGCGGGAGATCCGCGAGGGCGGCGAATGGGCCGTGCTCGAGACCGGCATCACCGACATGCATCCTGAGCTCGTCCGCGTCGTCGGGCGGCTCAAGTTCCGGACGTCGTACGGACAGAACGTGCTCAAGCACTCGGTCGAGGCCTCGCACATCGCCGGGATGCTCGCCGCGGAGCTCGGGACCGACGTCGCGCTCGCTAAGCGCTGCACGCTCCTGCACGACGTCGGCAAGGCCGTCACGCACGAGGTCGAGGGGAGCCACGCCATCATCGGCGCCGAGATCGCCAAGCGGCTCAAGGAGTCCCCCGCGGTGTGCCACGCGATCGAGGCGCACCACGGCGAGGTCGAGCAGCGCACGATCGAGGCCGTGATCACGCAGACCGCGGATGCGATCTCCGGAGC
>JALZEG010000271.1 GCA_030862185.1 Actinomycetota bacterium | reverse complement strand
GGCCGGTATCGCCTCGTCCCTCACGCAGCACGTCGCCGCGGCCCGGCTACGGCTCTTCGTGGAGGCAGTAGTAACCCGTCGGAACGCGCAGAGGCCCGATGTCTTCGTAGGTCGGATAGCACATCGAGCAGCCGTAGACCGGGTGGGGGTTCGACTCGTCCACGCACACTGCCTGGGCGGGGACGGGGAAGATCCACAACAGCGAGGCCGACAAGAACGCCGTCAACGCGACAGCTCGCACCTTATTCGCCACCAAGCCACCTCCACCTCTCGATTCGTTGCGCCGCCACGGGATCACGCGCGCGTACGTCAGCAGCCGAACGTGAAGCCGCGGCACTCGTTGATCGTGAGCTGCCCGCAGATGTCCTGCGCGTAGGTTATTCGTGCGGCTGCGTCGCCCCCGGCCGCGCGGCCGAGCTCGCTGTCCTCGAGAGTGTGCATCGTCAGGTCGCGGACGACCTCCTTCGAAAGGACGAGCTTCTTGTGGCGCCTCCTGGACTTGTCCATGTGTCACCTCCCCCCGCATCCATAGTCGTGGTTCACAGGGATCTCGCGTGGACGGTGGGCGCTTGTTCCGGGGCTGCGTCGAGGTTGAGGTGCGCGTCTACGCGCACGAAGTGAGCTTCCGCCGCCGCAATATCCATCCCCATCCCCACCGCCGGGCATTGCTGCGCACGAAGCTACGCCCGGGCGGAAGGCCCGTCAAACGCCTCGGGGTTGCGACCCTCGAGCGCGCAAGACGGCGAGCCGTTGGGCAAGCCGGCGGCTAACGCTCGAACCGAGGATGGTCTCCACGTGCTCGTCGCCCAACTGGATCGAGGGGCGCGGGCGCCCCAGGAGGTCGCCGATGTCGCGCTGGATCGACGAGAGGCGGCGAAGCGCCTCCCTCTCGAGCGCGGCACAGTCCGCTGCGGCTGCCGCGACCCGGCCCTCGTCGTCGTCCGACGCTGGTTCGGGCGAGCGGGGGGGCCGCACCACCGTCCCCAGCGGGGGGTCTCGCTCGGGCGTCCACCATTCGAGCTCGATCAGCTGCTGCTCCAGGTTCGCGACGAGCCTCGCCGTCGCTCCCTCCGCCGCGGGGGCCGGGTCCAGGCGCGCCAGCCGGTCCTGCAACTCGCACACCGCGATCTGCTTCGTGAACTCCAGCTTCGTGTAGAGCGCCGCATAACGGTAGAAGGTCTCCGCGTCGCCGACGACACGTTCGACCGCAGCCTCGCCGGCGGCGCCGCGTCCCGACACGACCGCCTGCAGCAGCGAGCGCATCAGGTGCGGAGGGCCGGCGCAGACGCCCAGCGCTCCTCCGAACAGCCCGTGGTCGTCCGCGTACTCGATGATCTCGTCCGGCGTCAGGATCTCCTCGAGATCGACATCGCGTAGCGACATGTCGGCCGCGACGATGAAGATCCCGGCGATCGACTTGAAGGCGACGGCCACGGCGGGGGCCACGGGCTCCGCGTCTCGAACCCCACCGCTCGAGAGGTAGTTCGGCATCGTGACGCTAAAACGACTGAACCTCCACAGACGCGAGACCGTGAGAGGTCCGTCCAGCCGGTAGCGGCGGACGAATCCGGAGCGCGTCGCGAGGACGAGCTCCAGCATGGCGTCCCAGTGGCGCGTCAGCTGCTTCAGCGCGGACGCGTTGATCGGCTTCGGGTGGCGGTACCGGCTGCCCGGATACCGCGACGGCCTCCACTCGATGTTTTCCCGCTCTACGAGGTGCATGGGAGCGTTGCCCTCGCCTAGAAGCCTGCCCTCTGCGTCGCGCAGTCGAAGCGCGGACGGATATTGAGGATGCAGCAGCTCCCGAAAGGCCGCGTCGAGCTCGTCGCTATCGGATGGTTCCTGCGCCATGATCCTCCGCCCGGCCCAATCTCCCTCAGTATGCTCGCGCCCCGTCCCGCAGCTCGAGACAGCCGAGGTCGCGTGTCCCGACGAGCCCGCGAAGAGGAGCCGCGCTGGCGCCCGCTCCTGGAAGACGAGCTGGCCGAGCAGGCGACGGCCGCGGTCCTCGACATCTCCTCCGATCTGAGGTTGCGGCGGGAATCCCTCGATGCGTCGCTCGGCTCGGGCTCGGCCGGGATCGCGCTCTTCTACGATTACGTGGCCGCCGCCCGGCTGGACGACGACGGGGGCCGCGCGGCGAGCACCTTCCTCGACGAGGCCGTCGGTGCGGCTGCCGGAGGCGCGATCGGACCGTCTCTCTACGCCGGGTTCGGCGGCGTCGCGTGGGCGAGCACTCTCGTGGACAACGGCCCCGGCGCGGCAGACGACGAGTTCGGCGAAGTGGACGACGTGCTGGTGGCTTTCACCTCGCGCTCGCCGTGGCCGTACGACTACGATCTGATCCGCGGGCTCGTAGGCCACGGCGTCTACGCGTTGGAGCGGATATCGCTCCCCGCGGCGGCGAGGGTCCTCGAACAGGTCGTCGCTCGCCTGGCCGAGCTCGCAGAGCACCGCCGCGACGGGACCACGTGGTTCACGCGTCCGGAGCTCCTTCCACCGGACACACGGCGCGCGTTCCCGCGTGGCTACTACGACGTCGGGGTCGCGCACGGCGTCGCGGGCGTGATAGCGCTCTTGGCCGGATGCGTGGCCGCGGGTGTCGCGGCAGACGTCGCAGGCGAGCTGCTGGAGGGCGCTGCGTCGTGGCTCCTGGACCAGCGACTGCCGGACGGCGCACCGGGCCGGTTCCCCGCGGTCGTGACCCCGGGGACGCCGCGCGACGCCGCGCGTGCCGCGTGGTGCTACGGCGATCCCGGGATAGCGTCCGCTCTCCTGCTCGCCGCGAGGGCGACCGGTGCCGAGACGTGGGAGCGAGCCGCAATCGAGACCGCCCTCGCGGCGGCGCGGCGCGCGCCGGGCACCGCAGGCGTGCGCGACGCGTGCCTGTGTCACGGCGCCGCGGGCCTCGCGCACGTGCTGAACCGCCTGCATCAGACGACCGGCGACGAGGACCTGCGCGACGCGGCCGTGCACTGGTACCGCGCCACTTTGCGGATGCGGCATCCCGGGGGCGGCGTCGCCGGATTCACGACGTGGTCCGAGACGAGCGAGAACGAAACCGGGATGGTCGCCGACCCCGGGTTCCTGCAGGGCGCTGCAGGGATCGGCCTCTCGCTCGCGGCGGCGATCGCACCGATCGAGCCGCGGTGGGACCGCGCGCTCCTGCTGTCGCATAGGGCCGACGACGGCCTCTAGAGTGCCCGGCCGACGGGGTGATCACATCAACCTGAATTGATCTACTGCCTCCGGGTGGCCGCATCTAGGGAACATTCGTCGGTGCCCCTAGTGGACGCCTATCGAACCGGGCGTTCCGGCAGGCGGTTTGGGGCATCTGCCAGGAGAAATGACCTCCACGCGATTGTCCGATCGCTCCGGGGCGAAGCCGGAGAGGGAGCAGTCTAGGAGCTACGTGGCGGCTGATCGGAGGCTGCGAAGTCTCCCGCGCTAGCGACTCAACCTCATCGATTGCCACTCGCCAGTCGTCCTGCGTGACGTGAAGTAGCCACCCTCAAGCCGACTGGAGACCGCTCCCACTGCCTCATCGTGACCCCGGCGGGAGCCGGAGAAGAGCGTTACCTTTTGGAGAGAACGACCCCGGGAGGCTGCAGATGGCCGTCAACCAGAACCTGAGTGGGTATCTCGATTCCACCGGCAATCAATGGGAGCCGCTGTCCCATCCCGAGGCGCTCTCTTCGGTCGACGAGGCGAAGGCTCTCGGGATCGATCCCGATGAGGTCGCGAAGTCGCTGGTTCTAAAGGGCCGCGATGGCTACGCGCTTGCCGTCATCCCGGGCGGTCATCGGCTCGACATGCACAAGGTGCGCGACGCGACCGGCGACAAGGCCACCCACCTCGCGTCCGAGGATGATCTGGCGCGCGACTTCTCCGATTACGAACTGGGGGCAGCGCCGCCGGCTCCTGGCCTTCTCAACGTGCGCGGCTTCGTGGACCCGACGGTCAGATCGAGGGAATGGATCGTGTTCGCTGCCGGTACCCACACCGACTCTGTCCGCATGAAGACCGCGGACCTCATCGGACTCGGCCATTTCACCGAAGCCGATCTCGTCGAAGCAGGAGAGGAGTAAGCGTCGTGGACGTACTCGACGGATTCATATGGCTCAAGAACTCAAGCTTCTTGTACGACGGCGACACCACAGTCTATCTCGACCCGTGGGGTGTACCGGATGGCGCGCCGAAGGCCGACGTCATCTTCGTCACCCATGCGCACGAGGATCACTTCTCCGCGGAGGACATCGAGAAGGTTCAGGGCGACCACACACGCATCGCGACGACCGCCGACGTTGCCAAGGAACTATCCGGAAGCGTCGAGATCGTGTCTCCCGGCGACGCGTTGGAGCTTGCGGGGATCTCGGTGGACGTAATTCCCGCATACAACACTGCTCCGGATCGCCAGAACTTCCATCCCAAGTCAAGCGGGTGGGTCGGCTACGTGTTTACGCTGGAAGGGACACGCATCTACCACTCCGGCGACACCGACGCGATCCCGGAGATGGAGGCGATCGACTGCGACATCGCGTTCCTGCCCATCGGAGGCACCTACACGATGACCGCAGAGGAGGCCGTGGACGCGGTGCGCAAGCTCGGTCCGAAGATCGTCGTGCCGATGCATTACGGGTTCGTGGCGGGCACGCTCAAGGACATGGAACGCTTCAAGGAACTCGTGCCCGACGTCACCGTACGCAGCTTCGAGCCGACCAATCCCTTCGAGCAGACATAGGTCGCGGGCACTCGGGGACCCCGGACCGGGCGAGCCTGCTACCGGTCGCGAAGACCACCATTCTTAGTCCCGGCATCTCCGCCTGCATTCAGGAGCTTGCGAGGCCGGCACGTGCCAGCCGCGCGAGGCGCCGGGCGTGGCGCAGCGGTTCAGGAGTCCGCGCTCGATAGAGGCACCTCCGCGCGACCTCGAGTGCGACCTCCGGGGACGTGCGCCACGCGCCGTGCACAACCACCGGGCGCGCATGGAGGCGCGAACGCAGCCAAAAGCCCACGATGTCGCCATCGAGCGTGACCGGCGACGCTGCTCCACGTTCGTCCACCGGCCAATCACCCTGTCCACTGAAGGGCCGGTGTGTGACGCCTATCGTGGGGGTGTCGAGCACCGCGCCGAGGTGGAGGGCCAACCCAGCACGGCGTGGATGCTCTCGGCCGCTCGCGTTGACGATCATGACTTTGGGGCGCTGCCGCAGTGCCCGCACGGCCGCCTCCAACGCGGGCCCTTCTCGCAGCGCGAGGAGTCCTGGCTTATAGGAATCACCCGCGCGGTCGATAACGACCGCGCGCTCCACAACGCGCTGGCCGGGCATGCGCACTGCCGCGCACCATGCCGGCTCCCCGCGTTCGCCCCTACCCGAGTAACCACGACGGAAACAGATGAAACAGCCGCCCGAGTCCAGGAATCCTTGCGGTGGCTGCCATTCCTCGACTCCCTGCGCGGCCAGGCGCGTCTGCTCGTTCTGGAGGTCGAGCATCGTCCGGGGCCACGGCCTTCCCACACCAATGCTCACGTGGGCCGCCACGTGATGGCGGTGCTCACGCAGATACGCGCACGACTCCAGTCCCGGAGATCTCGCGGATCTCGCCCGGATTCGGTTGGGGAAGAGGAAGCTCGGCGAGCTCGAGAGGGTGGGTATCGAGCGGTCCTGGGCGGACAACTTGCCATGCGTCCATCGCGCGGGCGAGACGGTGGCTAACGCCGTTCGCGTGGACGCTCTGATCTGTGCCCGATGACTTGCAGTGACCCAGCGCTCGGGATGAACGCCGACTCCTTGCCGCTGTCCCAGCGGACGTGCAGGAGCTGGCCTTGGGTGCCGGTTACGACCCCCGTCTGCGACTGCTGCCCAACCCTCTCCGATTCGAGGGCAACCCGATCACCGATCTGAACCA
This sequence comes from Actinomycetota bacterium, assembly GCA_030862185.1. Lineage (GTDB taxonomy): Bacteria > Actinomycetota > CADDZG01 > CADDZG01 > WHSQ01 > JALZEG01. The sequence continues at coordinate 1,308 of JALZEG010000271.1, read as the reverse complement.
CCGGTTCCTCCCAACCTCGGCTGCGCGTGAAGGCGATTGTCGCGCCGCCGAAGAAACCACTGTGCCAGCAGGACTCGGCCGACATCAGCCGGATGATCACCTGGCTGGCGCACAGAGTGCGGGTTATCGATGCGGAAGGACCAAGATCCAAAGGGGCGAACCATTCCCGAAGGTGGCCGCCATGGCCAAAGCGGCCGTGGCTGAACGAGGAGCGGACCGCATGAGAAAGGCAGGAATCGCGGGGACCGCCATTGCTCTCGTACTGGCGGTTGCGGCGCCTGCGCAGGCGGTCGTCGCGGCGGCGGTCCCCGGGAGCTATGGAGCTGGGTGGGCGACCCCGGTGATCGTGACGCGCGTAGGGGGCCCGGTCACCGTGGCTAACACTGACATCGCACCGCATCATCTCGTCGCTGCTGAGACGTTTCTGCCCAAGAAGAAGGCCAAGAAGGCGCCGTGGTGCGAGGGCTACCCCGCAAAGAGATGTCCGGTCTTTTGGTCCGAGACGGTCACCACCGGGCAAAGAGTGTCGGTTCAGGGCCTCGAGTACATAAAGTCAGGGGAGCAATATCCATTCGTGTGCACGATTCACGCGAACATGACGGGAGTCCTCGTCGGGATCTGAGACGATCCACCGGCGCCACAGCATCGCCGTTTGGTGACTCAAGCTGTGGAGGAGCTTCGAACCGAGGCGAGCGTCCCTCCTGCCATACCCAACTAGTCCCTGAGGTCGAAAAGCAGATCGGTGACGCTCAGCGCAGATCGTGCCCGAAGGCGGCGAAGAGTACGAAGATGATCACCGCGGCACCGAGAAAGGTCACGTTGGACTCGGCATCGCTCATGTGTGACCTCCCCCGATTGATCCGCCTCGCTGACTAACCCGCCGTGGCCAAACCTATTTCCTTGGGGTTTCGCGCCGACGATGAGTCATAGCCGGCAGTTTTGGCATTCCGTTTCACCTGGGCGTGCACGGATAGGAAGTGCCCCCAACGGGATTCGAACCCGTGCCTCCACCCGAGAAGGTGGCGACCTCGGCCGCTAGTCCATGGGGGTTCCGCGATCATACGCGGCCTTAGATTCCGGGAACGTCGCCCTCGATCCCGCCGAGCGACTCGACTATCGCCTTCAGGCGCGTCCGGCTCTCCTCCGATTGCGCGTTCTTCAGCGCCATTACTATGCCGTCCTCGCCCGTCTCGAAGTAGTAGCCCTTGCGCGTGTCCACTATCTCGAAGCCGAACTTCGAGTAGATCGTGTAGCCCGCGACGTTGCCCACGCGGAACTCGAGATAGATCGTGTCGACCCCGCGCGCGA
>JALZEG010000211.1 GCA_030862185.1 Actinomycetota bacterium | reverse complement strand
GTCCTGCGGATCCCGCCGCTCGGGACCGTCGCGGCCGACACGCACACTCCGCCCGTCGCGCTGCGGACGACGCTCTCGGAGGTGGACGTCACGAGACTGGCGCGGCGTGTGGGCAACGCCGCGGCGCGGACGGAGCTCGCCGAGGCGGTGGAGGAGGACCTGCGCGCTCTCTCTCCGCGCGTCGTGTGGCAGTCACTGCTCGGCGCGACGCTCGTCGGCGCGATCGCCGGTGCGCTCCTGCCGCGGCGGCGCGTCGCGTTCGTGGTCGCGGGAGCGACCGGCGCGCTCGTCCTCGGCGGGTCCCTCCTGGGTGCGACCGCGGCGTCGTTCGACGTCGTCGCGTTCGAGCAGCCGCGCTTCACCGGCGCGCTCGTGCGCGCGCCGGTGGTGATCGAGGCGCTGCAGAGCGGCGAGGTCACCCTCGGAAGCATCGAGTCGCGCTACGAGACCGCGGCCGACCGCCTCTCGGACTTGATGGCCCTGGTGGCCGAGCCGAACCGCGATCCCGGCACCGACTCCGTCGCGATCCTGCACGTGAGCGACGTCCACTCGAACCCGCTCGGCGTGCAGCTCACCCGGCAGCTCGCCGCGCAGTTCGAGGCCGACGCCGTGGTCGACACCGGCGACCTGACGAACTTCGGGCTCACCGTCGAGTCGCGCATCGGCAGGCTGATCGAGAGGATCGAGGTCCCCTATTACCTCGTCCCCGGAAACCACGACTCTGCGGCGAACGAGGCGGCGCTCGACCGCGTCCCGAACCTCACGGTGCTCGACGGCGCGGTCGCGGAGGTCGAGGGCGTGCGGATCCTGGGGTGGGGCGACCCGACCGACACGAACTGGAACAACATCCCGCCGGACGAGGCCGCGGAGATACGCGTGGAGGAGGGCGAGGAGACCGCGGCGGAGGTGGAGCGCCTCGAGCCGGACGTGCTCGCGGTGCACGACAAACGGCTCGCGGAGGCTTCGTACGGGCAGGTGCCGCTCGTGATCGCCGGGCACTACCACAAGCGTCTCGTCGAGGAGGAGGAAGGGACGCGGGTCCTGTCGGTCGGGTCGACCGGCGCGACGGGGCTGAAGTTCTTCGTCGAGGCCGAGCGCGACTACGAGGCCGAGGTGCTGTACTTCCGCGGGGGCCGCGCCGTCGCGGTCGACTACGTCCGTTTCAGCGGGCTCGGCAGCGATTTCGAGATCGAGAGGGACGCGCTCGGCGACGAGCCGGTGGAGGTGCAGGGCGGCGCGCAGCCCACCCCGGCCCCCGAGGTCGCCGGAGACCTCGACGGCGACGGCCGGAGCGACCTCGTCTCGCTGGAGCCGCGCGGCGACGAGGCCTGGCGGCTACGGCTCGAGCTCGCGACGGGCAAGAGCTCGGCGGCCGAGCTCGAGCTGACGGACTTCACGGTGCCGCAGGTCGTCGGAGCGACCGACACGGACGGAGACGGCGACGACGAGGTCTTCGTCAACGTCCTCGACCACGTGTACCACGGGGGCACGACCTCGGACCTGGGGCTGTTCGACCTGCGCGGCGGGCGACTGTCGAGGGTGACCGACGCGGCCGGGCGGCCGTTCGTGATGCCGGTGGGAGGGGTGTCGAACTTCGGCGAAGGCGTCGAGTGCGTCGACGCGCGTGGCGACGGCCTGCCGGAGATCCGGCTCCTGAGGATCGACAGCGCGAGCAGCGCGCGGTCGCGCTGGACCGAGCAGGTCTACGAGTGGCGGGACGGCGACCTCGGGTTGCGGAAGACGACGAGGGGGACGCTGCGGCCGCGGGGATACGACGACCCGCGCCTGCTACGGTTCTACGAGCTCCATTGCGGCCCGCTCGACCCGCCGTACCCGTTCTGACGCGCGGGAAGACGACTCACGCCGGCTCGGTTGTCCGGGACATGCTGAAGTCCACGACCGGACGGACGATCCGCCTGCTCGCCGGGCTGTGGCTGTTCGCCCTCGGCACGGTGCTCACGTTGCGGGCGAGTCTCGGCGTGCCCCCGTGGGACGTCCTGCACGACGGCATCAGGCAGAACACGCCGCTGAGCTTCGGCGTCGCCGTGATCGCGATCGGCGTCCTGCTCGTGCTCGTGAGCGCGCTGTTCGG
>JALZEG010000205.1 GCA_030862185.1 Actinomycetota bacterium | reverse complement strand
GAGGTGGGCCGCCGGCGCGCCGGTGGGATCCGCGTCTTTCCCGCGACTGCCTCGCTGGCCGCGCCCCTGTGGGTCGCCGAGCGCGCGCTCTGCACCTGGGTCGCACTGGGCCATCGGGCGCGCGGCGGCGTTCCCTACCGCGGCAGCAGGTTGAAGCTCGCCGCGCACTCGCGGCGCTCGATCAGGCGCCGGTTGGCGGAGAGGCGCGGCCACTCTGGGCCTTGAAGTGCGTCGCCTTGTGCGTACCGTCGCAGAACGGCTTGATCTTCGACCTCCCGCAGCGGCACAGCGCGATCGTCTTGCGCCGCACCTCGATCGCGTTGCCGTCCTGGTCGACGAGCTCGAACGGTCCTCGCACGAGCAGTGGCCCGTCTTCGTAAGGAGTGATGCGCGCCCGGTCCATGGCGGGATCATGCCCGGCCCCGCCGAGGCGAACCCCTCGATTACGTTTCCGCCATGGACGAGACCCGGTTCGAAGGCGTCCTCGACGACGGAACTCGGATCCTGCTCCGTCCGATCCGTGCCGACGACAAGGAGCGGATCGTGCGCGGCCTCGCGAGCCTGTCGCCCGAATCGCGCTACCTCAGGTTCTTCCGGAACGTCGACCGTTTCTCGGCGGACCAGCTCCGCTACCTGACCGAGGTCGACGGCGTGGACCACTGCGCGTGGATGGCCGTGCTCCCCGACGTGCCGGGGGAGCCGGGCGCCGGCGTGGCGCGCTGGATCCGGCTGCGGGACGCACCCGACCAGGCCGAGGCCGCGGTCACGGTCGTCGACGAGATGCAGGGCCGCGGGATCGGCAGCGCCCTGCTGTGGGTGCTCGGTCGTTCCGCGCTCGACCGCGGCGTGAAGGCCTTCCGCGTGGCGGTCCTCGGCGACAACCACCCGATGCTGCACCTGCTCACGCAGGCCGGCGCGCAGCGGGGGCCGTGGCAGTCGGGGGTCGTGGAGTTCACCGTCCCGCTGACGGGAGAGCTGCTCGGCGAGCCGCCGGCCCGCCTCGTGCTCGAGGCCGTGGCCGCAGGGCTCGGCGAAGAGGATCCGCCCTAGCGGAGGTGCTACGGGACGATGCGGTAGATCGCGCCGGTCGTCACGAAGTACAGCCAACCACCGGGGCCCTTCGCGACGTCGACTATCGCGCCCGAGCCGCTGTGGATCACGCGGTCCTGTTTCACCCGCGTCCCCTTGCGGTTCATGAAGAAGCGGTGGAGGCGGCCCTCGAAGTCACCCGCGTAGAGCGATCCCGACAACGACTTCATGCGCCCCTCGTACCACCACGCGTCGGTCGGCACGACGACGTCCGACCACCGGCGGATCGGGCCGCGCGGGTCGTCGCCGACACCGCGAGTGCCGCACTGGTAGCCGACCCCCCAGCCGTAGTTCACGCCGCGCCGGATGCGGTTGAGCTCGTCGTCGCAGTCACGGCCGTTGTCGGTCGCGTAGAGACGATTCGTCCCCGGCCGCGCCGCGAGGCCGAACGGGTTGCGGAGGCCGTAGCTCCACACCGGGTTACGGTCGCCGGGGCGCGAGAACGGGTTGCCGTCGGGGATGCTCCCGTCCGGGTTGTACCGGAGGATCTTTCCCAACCGGCTGTTCGTGTCCTGCGACTCGGCCCGATCGGCCGCCTCACCGGTCGACACGAAGAGCCTCCCGCGCATGAACTCGAGCTGCCCCCCGTTGTGGTTGGTCGCGCCCTTCGTCGACAATCCCTTCACGATCACGCGCCGCGACCTGCAGCGGTTGTCGCGCACGCGGAAGCGAGCCACGCGGTTCTGCAGAGGCTCGCGGTTCGTGTAGTACACGTAGAGGAAGTGGTTGCGCCTGAACTTCGGATGCAGCGCGATCCCGAGCCCTCCCCGCTCCCCCGACGACTCGACGTCGAGGTCGACGCAGGGCCGGGCGAGCAATCGCCGCCCGACCATCACGCGGATGCGTCCCGTGTCCTTCTCGGTGAAGAAGATCTTCTTCGTCCCGGGGGCCCACGCCATGTCGACGGGGAAGCTCAGGTCGCCGCGGTAGAGCTGCACGCGCGTCCCCTTCGGGACCGCGCCGGCGGTGGATGGGCCGGGGAGCCCGGTCAGGCCGAGCATGAGCGCCGCCAGCAGTCCGAAGACCCGTCTCATGGCCGACATTCTGCCCTGTCGCCCCCGCTATGATCGTGAGCGGAGGCGTGCCCGAGCGGCCGAAGGGAGCGCACTGCTAATGCGTTAAGGGGGTTACACCCCTTCCGGGGTTCAAATCCCCGCGCCTCCGCGCGTTACTCTGGCAAGCTCCATGCGCCCGTAGCTCAGTGGATTAGAGCGTCCGGCTACGGACCGGAAGGTCGGGGGTTCGAATCCCTCCGGGCGTACT
>JALZEG010000203.1 GCA_030862185.1 Actinomycetota bacterium | reverse complement strand
CCGCTCCGCTTGTGCGCGTCCGGGCGGCGCGCGGGAAGGACGCGGCGCACGTCGTCCTCCTCGACTAGGTGCGTCGCCACCTCGGGGATCGGGATCCCTATGTGGGCGACGACGACGCGGCCCGCATGCGCGGCCCCCGGAGACAGCGCCGTCCCCAGCTTCTCCGCGCCCATCGCCACGGTGACCGCGCCGCGCACGGCCGCTCCGGCCACCGCGCCCGTCGCCCCGTCCACGCCCGACGGTATGTCGGCGGCGACGACGCGGGGATGGGCGGCCAGACGTTCGATGGTCCGCGCGACGGCGCCTTCGGGAGCACCCTTGAACCCTGTGCCGAAGATCGCGTCGACCACGACGTCGAACCCCTCCGGCGCCGGCACGTCGTCGCCCTCGAACATGCGGACGGTTCGGACCGACAGACCCTCGCCGCGCAGAACCCGCGCCGCGACCAGGCCGTCGCCGCCGTTGTTGCCCTTGCCGCACAGCATCAGGACGCGCCTCCCGTACCTCGCGCCGGCGAGGCCGATCGCGGCCCGCGCGAGGGCGCGCCCGGCCCGCTCCATGAGCACGGGGGCCGGTGTGCCGGAATCGATGGCCGCCTCGTCGGCGCGCCGCATCTCCTCCGGCGTCAGGAGCGGTCTCACTCCACGGTGACGCTCTTCGCGAGGTTCCGCGGCTTGTCCGGCGGAAGCCCGCGCTCCTTGCAGACGAAGTAGGCGAACAGCTGCATCGGGATCGTGTCGAGGATCGGGGTCAGCAGCGGCTTCGTGGCCGGAACCTCGAACAGCTCGTTCGCAAGCGACCGGGCGCGGTCGTCTCCCTGCGGCGCGATCAGGATCGTGTCCGCGCCCCGCGCCCGCACCTCCTCCACGTTTGCGAGCATCTTGTCGTAGAGCAGGTGCCCCGTCAGGACGGCGACGACCGGCACGCCCGGTTCGATCAGCGCGATCGCGCCGTGCTTCAGCTCTCCGGCCGCGTAGCCCTCCGCGTGGATGTAGCTGATCTCCTTCAGCTTCAACGCGCCCTCCATCGCGACGGCCATGCCGACGCCGCGGCCGATGAAGATGAAGTCCTTCGCGTCGGCGTAGCGCTTCGCGGCGCGGTGCACCTCGCCCTGGATCGCGAGGGTCTCCTCGACCTGCTCGGGGAGGCGCTGCATCGCGGCGATCGTCTCGGCGCGCTTGGCCGGCGTCATCGTGTCGCGCTCCTGCGCGAGGTAGAGGGCGAGGATGTTGAGCGCGACGAGCTGCGCGGTAAACGTCTTCGTGGCGGCGACGCCGATCTCGGGCCCCGCGTGCGTGAACAGCACCGCGTCGGCCTCGCGCGTCATCGACGACCCGACGACGTTCGTGACGGCGACGACGCTCGCGCCCATCTCCTTCGCGAACCTCACCGCGGCCAGCGTGTCGGCGGTCTCGCCGGACTGCGCGATGCCGATGACGAGCGAGCGCTCGTCGAGCACCGGGTCCCGGTACCTGAACTCGGACGCGAGGTCCAGCTCGACCGGTATTCGGGTCCAGTGTTCGATCGAGTGCTTGGCCGCCATCCCCGCGTGGAACGAGGTGCCGCACGCGACTACGACGATCTTGTCGACGTCGCGGACGATGGCGGGGTCCCACTTGACCTCGTCGAGCGTCACGCGGCCGTGGTCGTCGAAGCGGCCGCGCATCGTGTTCCTGACGGCGGCCGGCTGCTCGAAGATCTCCTTGAGCATGAAGTCCTCGTAGCCGCCCTTCTCGGCCGCTTCGGCGTCCCACTCGACGTGGACGGCCTCCGGCGTCACCTCGATGCCGTCGAAGCCGAACACGCGCACCTTCCCTGCGGTGACCTCCGCGACCTGGCGGTTGTCGAGCGGGATGACGTCGCGCGTGTGAGCGAGCAGCGCGGGAATGTCCGAAGCGACGAGGCCCATGTCCGCGGTCGCGCCGACGATCAGCGGCGGCTCCTGGCGGGCGACGACGATCACGCCGGGCTCGTCGAGCGAGATGCACACGAGCGCGAACGCTCCCTCGAGGATCGTCACCGCCTCGAGGACCGCCTCGCGCAGACCCCCGATGCCCGACGCGCGCAGGCTCTCGAGCAGGTGTGCGACCACCTCGGTGTCGGTCTGCGAACGGAAGCGATGCCCCTCTTGTTGGAGCTTGGCGCGCAGCACGTCGTGGTTCTCGATGATCCCGTTGTGGACGATCGCGATGCGCCCCGAGCAGTCGCGGTGCGGGTGCGCGTTCGCGTCGGTCGGCGCGCCGTGCGTCGCCCAGCGGGTGTGGCCGATGCCCATCGAGCCCTCGAGCCACGAACGGTTGAGATGTCCTTCGAGGACGCCGAGGCGTCCGGCCCTGCGCTCGACGACCAGCTCGCCATCCGAGACGACCGCGACCCCGGCGGAGTCGTAGCCGCGGTACTCGAGCTTCCTGAGGCCGTCGAGCATGATCTGCAGCGCGTCGTCGCTGCCTACGCAACCGACGATGCCGCACATAGGCGCCTCCTCATTTCTGTTCCGCGCGCCGGCCGAGGCCGCCGCTGGGTCGTCTCGCGCGGTTGGGCGCGCGAGCAACGGACGAAAACGCAAGAGGAGCCACGCCGGGGCCGGTTTGTCCCCCGGGATCACTCCCGGGCTTTGTCGGCACCGTCACGACCGTGGGCCGGCCGAGGGTCACCCGCCGAATGGGCCGCCATTTCCTTCGGGCGTATCGCCGAGGCGATCCGCGCCCTGCTGCGGCCTTTCGAGATCCCCTACCTCGTCGTCTCGCCCCCTCCGACGGCGAGACCTGGCGCTAGATCCGGACTGGTGGTGCTTCCTCTCTGCGCCCCAAGGGTACTGCGAGCAGCCCCTCCTGCGGAAGGGAGGTAGATGGGATTTCCTGGTAGCTCAGGCGCCCAGGCGGGTCGCTACGAGGTCCGCCAGGTCCCGCGCCACCCGCTCCGCCGTCGCCGCGTCCTCGGCCTCGACCATCACCCGGACCAGCGGCTCGGTCCCCGAGGGCCGCAGCAGCACCCGTCCCGAGTCGCCGAGAGACTCCTCGGCCTCCCGCACCCGGCTCCACACCTCGTCCGCCCCTTCCAGCCCACTCCGGTTCGCGATCGGCACGTTCAGCAGGACCTGGGGATACGGCTCGAACACCGCGGCCAGCTCCGACAGCGGCCGTCCCGCACCGGCGACGATCTCCGCGAGCTTCAGGCCGGTCAGAACGCCGTCGCCCGTCGTCGCGTGCTTCGAGAAGATGACGTGTCCCGACTGCTCGCCGCCGAGGACCGCGCCGTGCTCGGTCATCGCCTGGGCGACGTAACGGTCACCGACCGGGACCGTCACGACGTCGATCCCGGCCGCCTCCAGCGCGCGGCGCAAGCCGAGGTTCGCCATGACCGTCGTGACGACCAGGCCTCCGTCGAGCGCGCCCCTCTCCTTCAGGTGCAGCGCGGCGAGGGCGATGATCCGGTCGCCGTCGACTACCGACCCCGTCTCGTCGACCGCGAGCGCGCGGTCGGCGTCGCCGTCGAAGCCGAGGCCGAACGACGCGCCTTCGGACACCACAGTCTTCGCCAGCGTGTCGAGCGACGTCGAGCCGCAGTCGACGTTGATGCGGGCGCCGTCGGTAGTGTCGTGCAGCGCGACGACCTCGGCGCCGGCGGCGCGAAACGCCTCGGGTCCGACGCGCCACGCCGCGCCGTGCGCGCAGTCGAGGATGATCCTCGAGCCGGCCAGAGAGCCCTCGATCGAACTGGTCAGGTGCTCGACGTAGCGCGGGACTGCGTCCTCGACCGGATCGACGCCGCCGATCGCCGCACCCTGCGGGAGCTCGCCGGGCCCGTCAACCAACAGCGCTTCGATCGCGGCTTCCTCGTCGCCCGACACCTTCGTGCCGACCGCGGAGAAGAACTTGATGCCGTTGTCCGGGACCGGGTTGTGCGAAGCGGAGATCACGGCCCCCGCGGCGGCGTCCTCCGCACGCGTGAGCCACGCGACCCCCGGCGTCGGGAGGATGCCCGCGTCGAGGACGTGGGACCCCGCGGAGCAGATACCGGCCGTGAGCGCCCCCTGGAGCATCGGGCCGGAGACACGGGTGTCACGCCCGACGACGATCCGGCCCCCGTCCGCGGCGAGGACGAGCCCGGCGGCGCGCCCGAGCGCGAGCGCGAGGTCCGGGGTGAGGTCGCGGTTCGCCACCCCGCGCACGCCGTCGGTGCCGAAGAGCCTGGTCATCGTGCGATCTTCGCGTGCCACGGCCGCCCATAGGATCGATGGGCCCCGATGAGAGACCTCTTCCTCCGCGCGTGCCGCGGCGAGCCCACAGAGAGCGTCCCGGTCTGGTTCATGCGCCAGGCCGGACGCAGCCTGCCCGAGTACCGGGCCGTGCGGGAGCGGCACTCGATCCTCGAGGTGTGCCGGACCCCGGAGCTGGCAGTCGAGGTCACGCTCCAGCCCGTCCGCCGCCTCGGGGTGGACGCGGCGATCCTCTTCAGCGACATCGTCGTCCCGCTGCAGGCGATGGGGGTCGACCTGGAGATCTCGCCCGGGGTGGGACCCGTGATCTCCGAACCCGTGCGGAGGGCGGCCGACGTGGACCGGCTGCGCCCTCTCGATCCCGAGGAAGGCGTGCCCTTCGTGCTGGAGGCCGTGAGCGCGCTCGTCGAGGAGCTCGACGTTCCGTTGATCGGGTTCGCCGGTGCTCCCTTCACGCTGGCGAGCTACCTCGTCGAGGGCGGGCCGTCGCGCGACCACGCGCGCACGAAGGCGCTGATGGCGTCGGATCCCGCGACGTGGGACAAGCTGATGGACCGGCTGGGCGAGTCGATCCTGGCCTACCTCCGCGCGCAGGTACGGGCGGGGGCCGCGGCGATCCAGCTGTTCGACTCGTGGGCTGGATCGCTCGCGCCGAGCGACTACCGCACGCACGTCGCGCCGGCGGTCACGAGGATCCTCGAGGGCCTCGCCGGCACCGGGATCCCTCGCATCCTCTTCGGCGTCGGCACCGGCGAGCTCCTGGAGCTGATGAGCGCAACGGGGACCGACGTCATGGGGATCGATTGGAGGGTCCCGCTCGGACGCGCGCGCGCGCGGCTCGGCGACGGCATCGTGCTCCAGGGCAACCTCGATCCCGCGCTGTGCCTCGCGCCTTTCGACGTGGTCGAGGAGAAGGCGCGCGCGGTCCTCGACGAGACCGGCGGCAGGCGCCACGTCTTCAACCTCGGCCACGGCGTGCTCCCGGCGACGGACCCCGGCACGCTCGCGCGCCTCGTCGACTTCGTCCACGAGTGGCAGCCGCGTTGAGACCCGGTGTCGTCCTCATGGCGTACGGGACGCCGCGAGGGCTCGACGACGTGGAGCGCTACTACACCGACATCCGCCACGGGAGGCCGCCGCCGGCCGAGCTGCTCGAGGAGCTGACCGCGCGCTACCAGGCGATCGGGGGCCGGTCGCCGCTGTACGAGATCACGGAGGCGCAGAGGCTCGGCCTCGAGAAGCGCCTCGACGGCGTCCCCACTTACCTCGGCCAGAAGCACTCGCCGCCGTTCATCGCGGACGCGGTGGCGGCGATGGCCGGCGACGGCGTCGACCGCATCGTGGGCCTCGTGCTCGCGCCCCACTACTCGAAGATGAGCGTCGGCGACTACCGCAGGCGCGTGCTGCTCGCGCGCGACGAGATCGGCGTCGACGCGCCGGTGGACGTGGTCGAGAGCTGGCACATCGAGCCGGGCTACGTCGCGTTCCTCGCGGAGCGCGTGCGCGACGCGGCCGCGCGGCTGTCGCCGGAGGTGCGCGAGCGCCACGTGGTCGTGTTCACCGCGCACAGCCTTCCGGAGGCGATCCTGCGCGGGGGCGATCCCTATCCCGCGCAGCTCCAGGAGACCGCGGACGCGGTCGCCGCGGCGGCGGGCGTCCGCGAGCACACGATCGGGTGGCAGAGCGCGGGGCGCACCGCCGATCCGTGGCTGGGGCCGGACGTCCTCGAGGTGCTCGAACGCCTGGCCCGCGCCGGCGCGCTCGGCGTCGTCGTGTGTCCGTGCGGGTTCGTCTCGGACCACCTCGAGGTCCTCTACGACGTCGACGTCGAGTGCGTCCAGGCCGCGGAGCAACTGGGGATGGAGCTCGTGCGCACCGACTCGCCCAACGACGACCCCGCGTTCCTCGACGTGCTGGCCACCGTCGTCCGCCGCGAGCTGTCGCGCGGATGAGCGGCAAGGTCGTCGCCGTCGTCGGCGGCGGCGTCACGGGTCTCGTCGCGGCGCGCGAGCTGGACCGTGCCGGAGCGGACGTCGTGCTGTTCGAGGCTGCGCCCGGTGCCGGAGGCAAGATCGCGACGAAGACGATCGAGGACGTCGCGGTCGAGGCGGGTCCCGACTCCTTCCTGGCGCGCGATCCGTGGGCCGTCGACCTGTGCCGGGAGATAGGGCTGGGGAACGACCTGGTCGAGCCGGCTGTGTTCGGGGGCACCGTGTGGTCGCGCGGACGGCTCCACGCGCTGCCGCGGGGCTTGGTCCTGGGGATCCCGACGCTGCCCGTGAAGGTGCTCCGCACGGGGCTCCTGTCGCGCCGCGGCGCGCTGCGGGCGCTCGGCGACCTCTTCGGCGGCAAGCCGCTCACCGGGCGGGACGTGTCGATCGGCGCGCTGGTGCGGCACCGGCTCGGCGACGAGGTGCTCGAGCGGCTCGTCGACCCGTTGCTGGCGGGGACGAGGGCGGGGGACGCGGACGAGATGAGCCTCGCCGCGGCCGCGCCCGAGCTCGACTCGATCGCGCGCCGGCACCGCAGCCTCGTGCTCGGCCTGCGCGCGTGGCAGCCGGAGAGGCCGGAAGCGCCGGTGTTCAAGGCGCCGCTCGGGGGGATGACGCGGCTCGTCCACGCCCTGAAGACGGAGCTGCTGCACACCGACGTGCGCCTGAGCAGCCCCGTCACGAGGATCGCGGTCGACGGCCGGCGCCTGCGCGTCGAGAGCGCCACCGGCGAGGTAGGTGCGGACGCGGTCGTCCTCACGGCCCCCGCGCACGCGACCGCCGGGCACGTCGCAGACCTCGAGCCGGCCGCGTCGAAGGCGCTCGCGTCGATCCCGTACGCGTCCGTCGCGGTCGTCGCGCTGGCGTACCCGTCGTCGGCCGGCGCACCGCCGCCCGGCGGGAGCGGGATGCTGGTGCCGCGCGCCGAGGGCCGGACCGTGGCCGCGTGCACCTGGTACTCGACGAAGTGGCCGGTGTCGTCGCCGCGCGACGGCTTCCTGCTGCGCGCGGTCGTAGGCCGCAGCGGCCGGCACCCCGCCCTCGACCTCGACGACCGCGAGCTGGTGGCGGCGGTGCACGACGACCTCGCGGAGATGCTCGGGCTGAGAGAGCCGCCGCGCTCGCGTCTGGTGACGCGCTGGGAGAAGGGGCTGCCGCAGTACCTGGTCGGCCACCTCGACCGCGTCACTGGTGCAGAGGTTGCCCTGGCGCAGCGGGGGCCGGTCTTCCTGGCGGGGGCGGGCTACCGCGGCTCGGGGATCCCCGACTGCATCCGGGGGGCGAAGGAAGCCGCGGCCGCCGCGGTCAACGCCCTTGCGTAGTCGCGGCCCACGCGGCGGCCGCGACCGCCAGGTCCTCCGACGCCAGGCCGACCGACTTGAACACGGTCACGTCGGCGTCCTCCGGCGGGCCCGACGTCAGCAGGTCGCGCAGGTCTCTCACCGAGCTCTGCTCCAGCGCGCCCGACGCGATCGGCCCGACGAGGTCTCCCGCCTCCGCGAGGGCCGCGGCGCGGTCTTCCACGTAGACCGCGGCGCGCCGGACGGTCGCGTCGTCGATCTCGCGGGCGTGAGGCTTGTACGCGCCGACAGCATTCACGTGCGCGCCCCGGCGTAGCAGCGCACCGTCGAACAACGGCGTCGTGCTCGTCGTGCACGTGCATACGACGTCCGCGTCTGCGACGTCTTCCGGTGCGCCCGCACGCGCCTTCAAGGCTTCCTCCCGCAGCGAGCGCGCCAGCGACGCCGCGCTCTCCTGTGACCTGCTCACCACGACGAGCGACTCGATCGGCCGGACCACGCGGATCGCCTCGACGTGGCCCCGCGCCTGCGTCCCCGCGCCGAACACGACCAGCCGGCTCGCATCCGGCGCGGCGAGGTGCTTCGTCGCCAGCGCGGAGGCCGCCGGCGTCCTCAGCGCGGTGACGGCGGCGCCGTCGATCATCAGCACGGGCTCCAGCGACTCCGCCGAGAACAGGACGTAGACGCCGTTGATCAACGGCTTCCCGGCTGCGGGGTTCGCCGGGTTCACCGTCACGAGCTTCACTCCGAGCCCGTCGGGGCCCCACGCCGGCATCACGAGCAACTCGCCCGGGCCAGCCGGGAGGTGCGAGCGCTGCGGGACCTCGACGTCGCCCGCCCGGAAGGTCCGTTCCAGCGCGTCCACCGCGGCGGGAACGGACACGAGCCGGCGAAGCTCCGCGCCGTCGAGGTACGGAACCGCGCTCAACGCAGCAGGAAACCGGTCCCGATGGGATCGGCGTCGTCGAGGAAGAACTCGTGCGCGCCCGTACGGAACGCGCTGCCCTCCACCTCCGTCACGACCGCCGTTCGTCCCGCGAGGTCGGCCGCCCCGGTGACGGACGCGACGAACACGCTGTCGACGATGCTCTCGTGGCGCAACGTCTTCCCGCGGGGCAGCTCGCCCGACGCGTCGAGGAGCGCCAGCCGGGCACTCGTCCCGCTGCCGCACGGCGACCGGTCGACCTCGCCGTCGGCGAAGATCGTCACGTTGCGCTGGCCGAGCGCGTGGCCCTCCGTCGGCGCGTCCTCGAAGAAGATCACGCCGTAGACGTCGCGCAGCTCCGGCTCGAGCGGGTGCACGACATGGTGCTCCGACTCGATCCCGCGCTTGACCTCGCGGCCGAGCTCGATCAGCCGCGGCAGGTCCTCCGGGGCCACGCGGAGACCGGCGTCGCCGGCGCGCACCGACGCGTAGAACGCGCCGCCGAACGACACGTCGCAGCGGATCCGGCCGGCGCTCGTCTCGACGTCGAGACCGGTGTCCCACACGAACGAGGGCACGTTGGTGAAACGGACCGACGCGACCCGGGAGCCGTCCCAGGTCGCGACCGTGCTCAGGCGGCCCGACGGCGCGTCCACGACGACGACCGGCGGGTCGGACCGCGCCGCGAGGCGGCCCGACTCCAGCGCCCAGGTCGCAAGTGCGATCGTGCCGTGACCGCACGCCGTGCTGTAGCCCTCGTTGTGGAAGAACACGACGCCGAGGTCGCCGTCGGAGTCCTCGGGGTTCGTGACGAAGCACCCGTACATGTCGGCGTGGCCGCGCGGCTCGTAGACGACGAGCTGCCGCACCCGGTCGAGGTGCTCCTTCGCATAGCGGCGCTTCTCCAGGATCGTCCGGCCCTCGAGTGGCGGGACCCCACCGGTGACGATGCGGAAGGGCTCGCCGCCGGTGTGGTAGTCGGTCGTGGTCACGATCATCGGCTCGGGCACGAGGACATCTTCGCAGCACCGTTAGTCTTCGAAGAAACCAGTCGAAAGAGAGGCACCGCCGATGCCGGAAGACCTGTTGTACGCGAGCTACCCCGTGTATCGGGGCAGCGTGCGCTCCTCGGGACTCGACCGCGAGCTCGTCGCCAAGCAGCTCGAGGAGCTGTTCGCCGAATGGGAGGACCGCGTGCAGGTGCGGGGCGGGTACTCGACCGCCGCGTTCACCGCCGGTGCCGACCTGATGTTCTGGTGGGTAGCGCGCGACGTCGACGATCTCCAACAGCTCGCGATCGACTTCCGCAGGACGCACCTCGGGTCGACGTGCACGCCGGTCCACTCCTTCCTCGGCGTGGTGCAGCCGGCGGAGTTCGCGAAGGACCACCTGCCCGCGTTCGCGAAGGGCGAGCCGCCGAAGAAGTACGCGTGCGTGTACCCGTTCGTGCGGACGCCGGAGTGGTACCTGCTCGACCCGGCGGAGCGCGGGAAGCTGCTGCGCGATCACGGCGAGGGGGGCCGCGAGTTCCCCGAGGTGCTGGCGAACACGACGAGCGCGTTCGGGCTCGGCGACTACGAGTGGATCCTGGCCTTCGAGGCCGACTCGCCGGACCGGATAGTGCAGCTGATCCGCCGGCTGAGGGCGACGGAGGCGAGGCGCTACACGAAGCTGGAGACGCCCTTCGTAACGGGGATCCGCAAGGATGTCCCCGCCCTGGTGGCCGACCTGGTCTGACCCGATCCGGGCACGGATCCCACGATCGCGGCGGGCGAGCTCACCCGCCGGCGAGCTCGGTGCGGACGAACACTCCGTCCATCTCGGTCTGCCTCAGCACTTCGTCGCGCTCGATGTGGAACAGCCCCGCTATGGAGAACCCGAGACCACGCATGCGATCGATGACGTCGGTCCACGAGTTCGTCACGCCGTGGTAGTTGGCCTGCAGCGACAGCTCGGTCTGCAGCGCCGCTACGCGCGTCAACAACTCGGTCGCGCCGTCGAGCACCTTCATGTCGTAGCCCTGCGTGTCCACCTTGAGGAGCAGACGGCGCCCATCGGGCAGCCGGTCCCGGATCGAGTCGAGCGTCACCAGCTCCACCGTTTCGTCGCCTACCGGGTGCGAGCCCTCGTACCGGTTCCGGTAGTAGTCGTTCACCGCGAGCAGCGACGACGTCGAGGTCGAGCGCGCGACGTGGATCGTGGCCTCTCCGCATCGCTCGCCGGCCGCCACGCGCATCGCCGTCCAGCTCGGGTCTGCGGCCGAACGACGGCACAGCTCGACGTAGGCAGACTCGACGGGCTCCAGCGAGACGAGCGGCCCGTCGAAGCCCAGGCGCCGCACGGCGGCGGCCCACCGGCCGACGTTGGCCCCCACGTCGACAACACCCTCGACGTCGTAGACCTGGAGAATCCCACCGAGTAGCTCCTCGACCGTGCCGCTATGGGGCCAGCGCTCCAGGTCCATCCCGATGCGGTCGAATCCTCGCCTGACGGCCCGCTTCAGCACCATGTCCTGGGACGTTATCCGACACCTCGCCCGTGCGCGGAGGGTCTGGATTCTCGAACGGCTACGCCCGGGCCCACTCCTCGAACGCGGCCCAGGTCGTGCGCGCGACCTTCTTCCCCGCGGCCCTCAGGGCTTCGTAGTCGCCCGCCGCTTGCGCTCGCAGCAAGCGCGCGAAGCCGTACGGCCGGCCCGGGATGCCCACGTCGGCTTCCGGCGGGTCCAGGACCACCAGCGCGTGGATCGTGTCCGGCCCCCCTTTGTGCAGCTGCCCGGTCGAGTGCAAGTACCGGGGGCCCCAGCCCGACGTCGTCGCGCTCGCGCGCGCCCGCGCCACCTTCGACCGCGCCGCGTCCAGGACCCCTTGCCCTTCGACGGTGCGCGGCGCGAACGCGAGGAACGCCGCGTAGTCGCCCGGCCCCGCGTCGGCGAACAGCCCGTCCACGTCGTCGTCACTCCAGGCCGGCTCGTCGTCCGACTCCAGCGCGGCGCGGGCCGCCTCCTTCGCTGCCTCGACGTCCGGCTGATCGAACGGGTTGATGCCGAGGACCGCCCCGGCCACCGCGGTGGCGAGCTCCCACAGGAACATCTGCGCGCCCAGCTCCTCGGGTCCCGCGACGTCGAGCCGGACGACCGGATGGCCGTCGGGAAGGTCCGGTGGGTCGTCGCCCTCGAGGTGCAGGACCACGAACACGCGGTCGTCGCCGTAGGAGTCGAGCGTCGGTTCCCCCACGACCGGCACGATCCCCGCGCCGTGCTTCCCGGTCGACTCGGCGATCAGCTGCTCGGCCCAGTCGCCGAACGGAGCCAGCCCGGGCGAAGTCACGAACGTCAGCTTGTCGCGGCCCTCCTGGGCGAGGCGTCCCAGCGCGCAGCCGAGGACGAGCCCGGGGTTCTCCGCCGGCGCGACGGACGGGCCACACGCCGCGGCCATCGCCGCCGCGGGACCGAGCAGCGAGTCCAGGTCCACCCCGCACAGAGCCGCGGGAAGGAGGCCGAAGAGCGACAGCGCCGAATAACGGCCGCCGACGTCGGGCGGGTTGAGGAAGAGCCCGCCGAACCTTTCCCGCTCCGCCAGCTCCTGCAGCGACGTGCCGGGATCGGTGATCGCGGCGAAGCTGCGCGCCTCGCCCCCGCGCGCGCGGAAGCACGAGTACAGCGACATGGTCTCGATCGTGCCGCCGGACTTGCTCGACACGACGAACAGGTTCTCGGTGCCGACGAGAGCCTCGGCCACGGGCTCGATCTGGGCGGGGTGCGTCGAGTCGAGGACGGTCAGCTGCGGGTAGCCCTTGCGCGCGCCGAAGCACGTGGCGAACACCTCGGGCGCCAGGCTGGACCCGCCCATCCCGAGCAGGACGACCTTCTCCACGTGCGAGCCGGTGTCGCGAACGAACGCCTCGACCGGAGCCAGCTCGCCGCGGATCGTCTCCGGCAGGTCGAGCCATCCGAGCCGGTCCGCGGGGTCGTCGTCGCCCGGCCCCCAGACGCTCGCGTCCCGCTTCCAGATGCGCTCGGCGAGGTCCTCCGGGGGAGCCTCGTCGAACCCGTCGATGCGCCAGCCGTCGCCTTCGAAAGCCGTCGTGGACACCTCCTCCACGCAGCGTATGCCCGGTCGGGACGC
>JALZEG010000160.1 GCA_030862185.1 Actinomycetota bacterium | reverse complement strand
TCTGCGCGGCGGTCGACGATGGATCCCGCCCGCCGCGCCGCGGCGCGCAAGCGGATCGAGGCCCGTCGCCGCGCCGCCGCGCGCTCCCGCAGCCTCTAGGCTTCACGCCGGTGGCCCGCGACCTCGCGATCGACCTCGGCACCGCGAACACGCTCGTCTACCAGAAGCAGAAGGGGATCCTCTTCGCGGAGCCGACCGTCCTCGCCCTGAACAAGGAGACGGGGGCCGTCCTCGCGATGGGCGACGAGGCCTGGCAGATGATCGGCCGGACCCCCGGCTACATCGTCGCCGTCCGGCCGTTGCGCTCCGGCGCGATCTCCGACTTCGACATCACCGAGAAGCTCCTGCGTCTCATCATGCAGCGCGCGGGCGTGAACCGGCTGTCGAAGCCGAAGGTGCTGGTGTGCGTCCCGAGCGCGCTGACCGAGGTCGAACGGCGCGCGGTCGAGGAGGCCACGCTGTCCGCGGGGGCGCGGACCGTCAACCTGATCGAGGAGCCGATGGCCGCCGCAATCGGCGCGGGGCTCCCGATCCACGAGCCGGTCGGCAACCTCGTCGTCGACGTCGGCGGCGGGACGAGCGAGGTCGCGCTGATCTCGCTCGGCGGCATCGTCACGAACACGGCCGTCCGCGTCGGTGGGTTCGACCTCGACGCCGCGATCCAGAACCACGTTCGGCGCGAGTACACCGTCGCGATCGGCGAGCGCACGGCCGAGCGCATCAAGATCTCGATCGCGTCGGCCTTCCCGCTGGCGCAGGAGCAGAAGGCCGAGCTGCGGGGGCGCGACCTCGGCACCGGTCTGCCGAAGAACATCCTCATCACGTCCGAGGAGATCCGCGAGGCGATCAAGGAGCCGGTGCGGGCGATCGTCAGCGCCACGCTCGACTGCATCGGCGCATCGCCCCCGGACCTCGTCCAGGACGTCCTCACCAACGGGATCACGCTGACCGGCGGGGGCGGGATGCTGGCCGGGCTCGACATGCTCCTGTCGCAGGAGGCGGAGGTCCCCGTGCACGTCACCGAGCAGCCGCTCGAAGCCGTCGTCATGGGGGCGGGCAAGTGCCTCGAGGCGTACCAGAACCTGAAGGACGTGCTGATGGGGGCGGAACGCTGACCCTCGCACTTGCGCCCCGCGGGCCGCACAATCTCTAGGACGTGCAGAGCAACGACTGGGACCTTCCCACCCCTCCCGTCGCGCCGGTGCCGGGCGCTTCGCCGTGGCGCCTGGTCGTCGCGCTGGGCATTGCCGGCGCGCTGATAGTCGCCGCGTTCACCGTCCCCATCCCCGTGTTCTTCCTCTACGTGCCGGGCCCGGTGCGCGACGTGGAGCGGCTCGTCCGCGTCGACGACGCGAAGACGTACTCGTCGGAGGGCCAGCTGTTCCTGACGACCGTCAGCATCGACACCACCGTCACGTTCGTCGACGTGCTGAAGGCCGCGGTCGACCCGCACGAGGACGTCGTGATGAAGGAGGACGTGACGCAGGGGCAGACGCTGCGCGAGGTGCGCGAGCAGGCGGAGGCCGACATGCGCGCGTCGAAGCAAGCCGCCCGCCAGACCGCGTTCGCCGCGCTGGGCATCCCCGCCGGGGAGGGCGCGCGGATCCTCGAGACCGTCCCGGACTCTCCCGCGGAGACCGTGCTCGAAAGAGGCGACCGCGTCGTGGCGGTCGACGGCGGGACCGTCACGACCGCGTGCGACGTCCAGCAGGCGATCGGCGAGCATCGTCCCGGCGACGTCGTCCGCATCACGATCCTGCGCGACGGCAAGCGCCGGACGATCCCGATCGAGACGGTCGACAACCCGATGCAGGCGGGTCTCGCGTTCGTGGGGATCTCGATGGCCGACGTCGCCGGCGACAGCGTCGAGGTCGACTTCAAGACGGGCGACATCGCGGGACCCTCCGCGGGTCTCATGTTCTCGCTCGCGCTGTACGACAGGCTCACCCCGGACGACCTCACCGACGGACGCAAGATCGCCGGCACCGGCGAGATCTTCTGTGGGGGGGCGATCGGCCCGATCGGCGGGATCGAGGAGAAGGTCGCCGGAGCCGAGCGCGAGGGGGCCGAGATCTTCCTGGCGCCGGAGCTGAACTACGAGGCGGCACGCGGTGCCGCCGGCGACATCGAGGTCGTGGCGGTCGGGACGTTCACCGACGCCGTGGAGTACCTGGAAGGGCTCTGACCCAGCCTGCGAAGCCGTGCCGGCCCGGTCCCCCCCGCGGTCGCCGTGCGAGACTTTGACGACGATGTTCGAGAGCTTCATGGCCGTCCCCCTCCACTTCACCGTCGAGTTCCTCGGGTTCCTCATGACCGCGGGCGCGGCCCTCCTGGTGCTCTCGCGCCCGACGCTGATCCCAGGCCAGGGGTTCAACCGCGCCACCGCGGCGCTCGGCTTCCTCGTGCTCGCCGCGGCCCAGGTGGCGCACGGCGGAGCGTTCTCGGTGGCGGGCATCAACGCGACGACCGACGGGGGGGAGTTCCTCGCGTCGGCGCGCGGCCTCGGATACGCGCTGCTGATGATCGCGGTCGTCGGAGGGCTGCGGGCCGCGCCGGCGGTGGGCGCGGCCCTCGCCCTGCGCGAACCCCTGCTGCTCGTCCCGGCGGGCGCCGCCGCGCTGCTGTCGGT
>JALZEG010000151.1 GCA_030862185.1 Actinomycetota bacterium | reverse complement strand
GCCGCGGCCCCCGCGGCGCGCAGCGACGACGCCATCTCACGCAGCGCGGCGCGGCACGCGGCGGTGTCTCCGGCGGCGGACTTCGCACAGCGCTCGGCCGCGTCCGCGACTCGGTCGGAAGACGCGTGGTACTCGCGGATTGCCGCGGTCGTCTCGCGGAACGCACCGCGCACGCGAGCGAACAACGGGCGGAGCTTCGCCGGGACGTCGTCGAACGGCGGGTCGAAGACCTCGGCGATCGTCACTCGCAGACCCTGCACGGGTGCCGCGAACGAGAGCCTGGCGGACTCTCGCACGATCGCGCCGTACCCGCCGAGGACGCGGCGCGCGGGGCCTGCCAGCGTGCGGTAGCCCGCGAGCATCTCCTGCACGCACGACGCGCCTTCACCTCCCGTGGCGGCGGGATCGGCCGAGTCGCAGGCGGGGGCTGCCAGCGAGACGACGAGGGCGAGGGCGACCACCGGCCGCGTGGTCGTCATCTCCACGGCGGCACCCGGGGAAGCGAGCCGCCCGTTGCGTTCAGGCCGGAGCCGTCGGAGCGTCCGAGCAGCCACGCGAGGAGCGCATCGCCCGGGCCGGCCACCTCCGTAGTCGCCGAACCTGCGCCGACGTGGATGCGCGTGCCGGTGTCCGCGGCGACGGCGACGAAGGGTTCGTCCACGTCGGGGCCGAGACGATCCGGGACTTGCTCCAGCACGCGGCGGACGAAGTCGCCGGACCAGTCGCGCGGCCCGTAGCCCGCGGCCAGGTCCACGTGGTGGATCTCCACCTCGCGCAACCGTGCGAACAGGAACGACTCCGCCGGCCGGAGCTCGCCGACGATGCCCCTGACGGGGAACGCCCAGCGAGCGGCGGGAACCGCGCGGGCCGCGGCCGCGAACGCGGCCCCCGCGGCGCTCAGGGCATCCCGGTGCTCCTCGAGCGACCGCGCCGCGTAGCGCTCGATGTCTGCGTCGCGCTCCTCCCAGCTCGGGTATTGCGGCGTCTCGCTGCCGGTGCGCGCCCACTCGAAGAGGTTCACGAGCGAGTGCGCGTCCAGCGCGACGTGCGCGAGGACGTGGCCCCTGGTCCATCCCGCGCACAACGACGCGCCGCGCAGGTCGCCCTCGTCCATCGCGTCGAGCGTTCGCAGCAGACGCGCCTCCGCCGCCACGACCGCGTCGAGCCGTGCTGCCTCGTTCACTCCCTCATCCACCGGACCAGCGCGTCGACCGCGTCCGCCTCGCCGGAGAGCTCCACGGCATCCGGACCCCGGCGTCCCCACAGGAACAACAGGGCGTCCTCGGCGGACCCGCGGACCGAGACGAGGCCCGCGCCGGGCGGCGACGCCGCTCCTCCGTCATGCGACGGTCGCGGCCGCGCGCCGTCCTCGAGGTCGAGGGTCCACGTTCCCGTCGCGTCCGTGGTCGCGAGGTCGACGTGCAGGCGCGGCCCCCGGTAGACGCCGCCGTCGAGGGCGGCCATCACGAAGAGGAACTCGTCGATCCCGTCCGCCGCGAGCTCGGTGTCGAGCGCCGACGGAGCTCCGGTCGCGTTCTCGGCGTCCCAGCGATGGACGAGCGTCTCGAGCGTGGTGCGCCGGCGCCAGAAGCCCACCCGATTGTCGCCGGCCCAGCTCCACGCCGGTTCGTCGTCGTCCTTCGAGTCCAGCAGTCCCGCCAGGTCCCTCCATCCATCCCGGAACCATTCGACGAGATCGTCCCCGCGCAGCCCCGGCTTCGGCGGGTTCTCGGGCGGGTCACCGCCCCGCCGGACCGCGTCGGCGACCCAGCGATGGTGCTGTCCGGTATGGATCGTGAGCTTCGCGACGTTCCACGCAGGGCAGGTCGGGACGTGGGCGTCGAGGTCGACGGCGACCGCGCGCGCCATCCTCTCGCCGTCGTCCCTCAGGTGGAGGTCGTAGTCGAGGGTCATCACGATCGTACGTAGTGCCGCTTGGAGCGGCAGCTAGTCGGGGCAGACGCGCTCGCCCGCGAGGATCCGCTGGACGCAGCTGATCGCGCACTGCACGCCGACGCACGCGTGAGCGGGCGTCGCCGCGATGCTCAGGCCCCCGAAGCTCACCAGACCCGCGGTCAGTACCGCTGCCACCTTGTTCACGTCCCATCCTTTCGCCGTCGCCTGCCGGGACGAGGGGAGTCTTCCACGTCGGTGGGACGGTCGCGGCTCGCCGGGTGCTCCGACTGGTCCTGCCATCATGGGCGGATGACGACCATCGCCGTCGTGGGCCTCGGTGCGATGGGCCGCCGGATCGCGCGGCGGCTGCTCGACGCCGGTCACGAGCTGCACGTCTGGAACCGCACGCCCGAGAAAGCGGAGGAGCTCGTCGCGGCAGGGGCCGTCGCGGCCGCCTCGCCGGCCGGCGCCGCGGCCCCGGCGGAGGTCGTGATCACGATGGTCGCCGATCCCGACGCGCTCGCGGCGGTCACCGAAGGTCCGGAGGGCGTCGCCGCGGGAGCGACGGCGGGAACGGTCGTGCTGGAGATGTCCACGGTCGGGCCGCGCGCGGTCGAACGCCTCCGCTCGGTCCTGCCGGAGGACGTGACGCTCCTCGACGCGCCCGTGCTCGGCAGCCTCTCCGAGGTCGAGGACGCGACGCTGCGCGTGTTCGTCGGGGGCGACCGGCCTGCGTTCGACCGCGTCCGTCCCGTGCTGGAGTCGTTCGGCTCGCCGCTGCACGCGGGTCCGCTCGGCGCGGGGGCCGCGGCGAAGCTCGTCGCGAACAGCACGCTGTTCGGCGTCCTCGGGGTCCTGGGCGAGGCGCTCCAGCTCGGAGACGCGCTGGGGCTGGACGCGGCTACGACGTTCGAGGTCCTGTCGGGAACGCCGGTCGCCCCCCAGGCCGAACGCCGCCGCGGCGCGCTGGAGAGCGGCGACTTCCCGCTCCGCTTCGCGCTCGCGCTCGCGCTCAAGGACGCGGAGCTCGTGGCGGCGGCTGCGGAGGACGCCGGCGCCGACCTGCGGCTGGCTGCCGCGGCGCGGAGCTGGCTCGCAGAGGCCGAGGCCGCCGGCCTGGGCGAGTCCGACTACTCCCGCGTGCTCGAGCACGTCCGAGGGCGAGTACGCCGTATTACGTAGGCGTAGGCGCTTGAAGGGGAGGACGTGTCGGGCCGATGCTCAATGTATGCCCGAGATCTCGTTGACCCAGGCAGAGCGCGACGCGATCGACACCGCGGCGGCCGAGGTCGACGGCATCATCGTCGAGTTCTTCGAGGACGCCAGGCCCGCGCTGTCGGGCGCGGAATGGGAGACCCTTCTCACCTACGCCCGCGCGTGCGTCAGGCGCGCGGTGGAGATCGGAACGCTGTTACACGGCGTCGTCGACTCGCAGTGCCCGAACGCGATCCCGTATCCCGGGCGCGGCAGGGACGTGTTCCTGCGCGAGGGCCTGGCTGCGTGGAGGGACTCGTTCGCGCCGATGGCTCAGGTGTGGACGCTCGCTCCCGTCATGGAACGGGTCGCCGGCGGGGAGAAGAGGTTCCTCGCCGACGTCGCCACGCTGGAGGTGATGGCGGCGAACCGCGCGTTCGGCTCGCTGGACCAGCAGTGCCAGGCGCTGCTGGCGAAGGGCCGTTAGGAGATCACCCCGCGGCGGCCGGAGGGGTCGCCCCACCGCTCCGCCCAGCTCGCCACCTCGCGCACGACCGCTCCCAGGGCCCGGCCCTTCTCGGTCAGCCGGTAGTCCACGCGGACCGGCGTCGACGGCGTCACGCAGCGCTCGACGATCCCCTCGCCCTCGAGCTCCTTGAGCCGCTCGGACAGCAGCCGGTCGCTGAGCCCGGGCACCGCGGCGACGATCTCGCTGTAGCGGCTGGCGCCGGCGAGCATCGACCGGATGATCGCCCCGGTCCACCGCCTCCCGATGATCTCCATCGCCTGGGTATAGGCGGGGCAGAAGGGGGCAAGTACGTCCTCGG
>JALZEG010000117.1 GCA_030862185.1 Actinomycetota bacterium | reverse complement strand
CCCTGACGGTCGCCGGGGGACATCCGGTCGGGAACTACGCCGCCGGTTTCACGAAGCTGTTCCTGCCGGGGCTGGACGACGGGGTCGTGACGATGAACTCCCAGTGCGGGAACCCCAACCCCGTGTTCCCCGGGATCCTGGCGCCGAGCGGCTCGATCGTCGCGAACCCGCTGAAGGCCGTCGACTTGAATCTCCCCCTCAGGGGGGTCAAGAACTACCTGAGCCACATGGACCTGCAGGCCCCGCCCCCGCCGGGGACCGGCCTAGGACCCTTGACGCCGTTCAAGTACCTCGCCGCTGCATGCACGCCATGGGTTACGCCCACGGGGATGGTGATGCCCGCTTCAGCAGGGCTTGCCGGTACGCCATGGGATGCCAGGGCGCGCTACGACAACCACTACTCCTTCATCCAGGGGTCGATCGATCACTCGTATGACGGCGGGAGTGACGAGAAAAACCCTTGGCCGAGCGCTTCGGGACAACCGGCGACGGCTCCGCGCGAATACCTGACGGCGGATCCGTTCGGGCCGAACGTCGAGGAGACGAGGGCCATCACCGACAGCTCGGTCTACGAGCTCCTGCCGGACGGGACGCACCTCGTCCACCCGTCATTCATCGACCAGATGCGCGTCTACGTCCGGGGATGGCCGGGAAAGAAGATCGGCAAGAAGCGGTTCTGGGTCTGGCAGCGGACGTACCACCTGCTCGGCGACCTCGACGACGATATCCCGGACAGGCAGAGCAGCCATTACGTCTACGAGTTCGTCGGTCGGCGCTGAAACGTATCCGGCCGCTTGTAATGGTGGACGCTGGGACAACTACATTTAGCGATACTTGACAAACGTCCGTCACTCGAAATTGTTCGTTCAGCTGGAACGCGCCGCCCGAGAGTCGGACCGGGGCTTCTGGGTCCGGAGAGGTGCAACGGGGCGGATCGAGAATGCGGGAAGTGCATGTAAAATGCATGCAATGAAGAACATCCAGATCCGGAACGTTCCCGAAAGGACGCACTCGATCTTGCGGCGCCGTGCGAACGCAGCCGGCATGTCCTTACAGGAGTACCTGTTGCACATGGTGACAGAGGCTGCATCGAAGCCGACGGTGGAGGAGGTCCTGCGCCGGGCCGCAAGACGAAATGGGGGCAGGTTCCGCATGCGAGATGCCGTCGACGATCTGAGAAGTGATCGCGGGTCTCGTTGATAGTGGTCGATGCGTCGGTGGTGGCGACGGCGATCTCCGTCGCGGGCGCGGACGGCGAGCGGTCACGTAGTCGGCTCCTCGAAGGAGCCGATTTGCACGCTCCCGACCTGCTGGACCTCGAGGTGCTATCGGTTCTGAGGCGGCGGGCCAGCTTCGGAGACATAGACGAGGCGGGGGCAGGAGTTGCTCAGGAAGCCCTTAGTGAGCTGCCTTTGACCCGGTATCCCCATCTGCCTTTTCTCCCGCGCGTCTGGACCCTCCGCACGAACCTGAATCCTTACGACGCCGCCTATGTGGCTCTTGCAGAGGCGCTTGGGTGCGCCCTAGTCACGGGCGACCGCAGGATCGAGCGGGCTCCGGGCATCGGGTGTGCTGTCGAGGTCATGTAGTCGAGGTCGCGGCAAGTGACAGGGGTTCACGATCTCAGCTTGTGGCATATCTATGCTACAGTTGTAGCATGCCACGGGTACGGATCAGTACGACCGTCGACGAGCAGTTGCTGAAGACGGTACGGCGGCTGCGCGCGGGCGTTCCGGATTCCGTGCTCGTCGAAGAGGCCTTTGCAGCGCTCGTCGCTCGTAATCGCGCCGCCGAGATCGATGCGGGTTACGCCGCCTACGACAAGGAGCCGCTGGATACCAGCGACGAGTGGGGAGACCTGGCTTCCTTTCGCGCGGCGGCGGCCGGTTCTTGAGCAAGTCGCCTGCTCGAGGAGAGATCTGGTGGTGCGAGCTTCCACAGGCCGGCCGGCGACCTGTGGTCGTGCTGTCCCGTGACGCCGCCATCCCTCGCCTCGGCCGGGCGTTGATAGGACCGTGCACGACGACTATCCGTGGCATCGCGAGTGAGGTCCTGCTCGAGCCTGCCGAGGACCCGGTGCCGCTCCCATCGGCGGTGAACCTCGATTCCGTCGAGAGCGTCTCGCTAGGAACGCTGGTCGAACGTCTAGGGCGCTTGAGCCACGAACGGATGCACGAGATCTGTCGGGCATTGGCGGTGGCTGTGGCCTGCGACGTCTGATCGAAGCGCGTGAGGCTGCACGACTACATTCAGCGATGCTCGACCAACGTCCGGCACTCCGATCTGTTTCTGCGATTGGAAAGCGAAGCTCGCGCTGGGGCAACGCATGTGAGCCGGCCGGCCGCTGTCGGGCGCCGAACAGTTGGGCAGGCCCGATCCGCGCCTTGGAGGAACCGGACGATTCGGGACGAACCCTCCGGCGAGCCCCTGCCCCCCGACCTCCAGGAGGCGCACCTTGCAGCACCGAAAGGCGATCGCCGTCGCGGCCATAGCGTTTGCGGCCCTGCTCACCGTCCCGGCCCAGGCCCAGGTCTCCCCGCCCGGCTGCGCCCGCGAGGGTGTCGACGACAAGTGCGAGGCCTGGGTCGCGGTCTTCGACGACGACGAGGTCGCGGAGGTCGCGACCGAGTCGCCGGCCGACGTCGCCGTCTCGCCCGACGGGGCCTTCGTGTACTCCGCGATGCGCACGACCGTGGGGACGGGCTTCGACTCGAAGTCCCGCTGGGCGATCCTCGCCCACGACGCCGACGGGGAGCAGAGGTGGCTCACGAGGTGGGGGAGCCCCGAGCACCACAGCTTCCCCACGTCGATAGCGGTCTCTCCCGGCGGGCGGCTGGTCTTCGTCAGCGGCACCTGGCGCACCGATCAGGTCGCCGCGGACGGGCACCTGACGACGATCGCATTCGACTCCGGGACCGGCGACGTCGTGTGGAAGTCGAACTACGACGGCCCCGCCGGCGGGACCGACAACGCCCGGGACGTCGTCGTCTCGCCGGACGGCCGCACTCTCTACGTGGCCGGTATCAGCGCCGGAACGGGCAACGGCGACCTCGACTACGCCGCGATCGCGTACGACGCCGCGACGGGACGCGAGCTCTGGGTGACGAGGTGGGACGGGGTCGGGAGGAACAACAGCGATTCCCCGTTCGCCATCGGCGTGAGCTCCCGCGGCGACATGCTGTACCTGACGGGCTGGAGCTACGGCGAGGGCGAGTTCAACAACGACTACGGGACGATCGCGGTCGACGCCGCCGGTGACGACGCGGGGACGATCGTGTGGTCGGCGCGCTACGACGGCGTCGGTGTGCGTGCCCCGGACCAGGCCGCGGCGCTGACGATCTCACCCGACGACCGCACGGTGTTCGTGACGGGGATGTCAGACGACGTCGAGGGCGGTCCGCCGTTCGAGGTGAACTACGGATACGCGACCGTCGCGTACGACGCGCTCTCCGGCGAGCAGCTATGGGAGGCGCGCAAGCACTGGCCCGACAGCAACTTCGACGCGCCCACGGCCGTGACGATCGATCCGCGCGGCCGCCGGCTGCTCGTGACGGGCCAGGTCGGGCAGCGACGGCTCGACTTCGGGACCGTCGCGTACGACCCGGCCACGGGGCAGGAGGTGTGGTCGGACCGTTATGGGCTGCCCGAGTACGACTTCGAGCTCGGCCGGCAGCTCGTCGTCGATCCCCGCGGCGACACCGCCTACGTCGGGGGGCTGTCGGCCAAGTCACCGCCGGGCGTCCCCGGCGTCGTGCTCCACGCACCCAACGCGGACGCGGTGACGATCGCCTACGACGTCGAGACGGGCGAGAAGAGATGGCTCGCGCGCTTCAACCCGTCCGGAACCGACTTCGTGAGCGTCCAGTCGATGGCGGTCTCGCCCGACGCGACGAAGACGTATGCCGTCGCGTCGATCGACGACCAGAACTGGGACGGTGACGGCGACGACGTGGACGCCGCAGTGTTCGCGTACGACATCGGGCCCGGCATCCCGATCCAGCCGCCGCCTCCGACGCTGCAGCTCGCGGAGTCGAGCGAGCTCCGCGGTCAGTACTCGGACGCGACGACGCTCGCGGCGCGGCTGACGTCGTCTTCCGGCGACCCGATAGCCGGAGCCGAGCTGCGCTTCGAGTTCCAGGGCGAGGTGCTCCCCGCGACCACGGACGAGCATGGCGTCGCGGCGGTGAGCGACACTCTCGACCAGGCCCCCGGCGACCACGCCCTACGGGTGCTCTACGACGGTGACGAGGACCACGGCCCCGCGTCGCTCGAAGCGACATACACGATCGAGCCGGAGGACGCGTCCCTCCTCGTCGAGGTGGATCGCAAGCAGCGGTTCCTGAGGGCGACCTTGCGCGACGCGGACTCGCAGTCCGGCATCGCGGAGCGCCGCGTCGTCTTCTACTACAAGGGCGAGGAGATCGGCAGTGCCGTCACGGACTCCTCCGGGATCGCGGAGCTGCGGGACGTTCCCGAAGGCGCTCGCGCGGAGCCGCACGTGGGAGCCGCCTTCGAAGGAGACGCCTACTACCTGAGCGCGACCGCTCCCTGACCCGTTCGGCCCGTAGCATCGGGGGATGGGCTCGGTAAAGACGCGTCTCGCCCTCGCGGTCGTCGGGGTCGTCGCGGTCGCGGGATACCTGATCCTGGTCGACCTCGGAATGCATGCGGGGCGCGTCCACCGCGGCGTGAACGTCGCCGGCTTCGACGTCGGCGGCCTGACCGAGATCGAGGCGTTCGAGGCGCTGCGGGAGCGTCAGGAGCTCCTCGAGGACACGCCGCTCGTCTTCATCGCGAACGGGTTCGACTGCCGCGCCCTGCCGTCCCACCTCGGATGGAGCCCCCAGCCGTTCAACACCGCGCGGGACGCCATGGAGATCGGGCGCAACGGGGTGGTCGCCGGCCTGCGAGAGCGTATCGAAGCGTGGTTCGGAGGCGTTCGCATCGGCTGGGCCGGGACGGTCGACCCGGCGAAGGTCGACGAGTTCCTCGACTACTGCGAGGAGAACGCCGCGGTGGTGAACGCGACGATCGACAGGCCGAAGTTCCGCTACCGCATCAGGAGGGCGATCGTCACCTACCCGCGTACGCCGCTGGACTTCAAGGTGCCCCTGGAGCGGGCGTCGTAGCGGGCTCTTCCGACGGCGCCGGCTCCTCGGACGGAGTGGGCTCCTCGCTGGGCTCCGGCTCCTCGCTCGGGTCGGGCGTCCACAGCGGCTCGTCCTCCTCCTCGCGCTGGGGTCGCGACGTGGGCGTCGCGTCCTCTTCCTCCGGCTCGGGGGTCGAGGTCGGAGCCGGCGTGGCGACCGGGACCGCGGCGGGCGCCGCCGAGGCTCCCGGCGACGGCGACGGCCGCTCCGGTTTCTCGCTCTCCTCCGCGGGTCGCGGCCGCCCCCGCGTGTCCGCCTCCGCGACCTCGTCGGGCCGTCCCGTCAGGTACACCGCTCCGGCGAGCGCGAGGCCGAGCGACGCGAGCAGGAGCGTCGGTACGAGCCACCGCTTGCGGACCGGCGGCTCCTCGTAGACGTCCTCGTCTTCGACCTCGACCGCGGGCGGGATCCACGCAGTCGCGTGGTCCTCGGCTTCGAGGGCCTCCGCGAGCGCGGCCCCGTCGCTCGGACGGCCCGCGGGGTCCTTCGCCAGGCACGCGAGGACGACGGAGTCGAGGTGCTCCGGCAGGCCGGCTACGCGCGCGCTCGGAGGCACCGGCG
>JALZEG010000261.1 GCA_030862185.1 Actinomycetota bacterium | reverse complement strand
CGTGCCGCACGACCGCCAGCAGACCGACACGTACTACGTCGTCGCGCACTTCCACTACGTGTTGTTCGGCGGCGCGATCTTCGGCCTCTTCGCCGGCCTCTACTACTGGTGGCCGAAGGTGTTCGGGAGGCTGCTCTCCGAGAAGCTGGGCAAGCTGCACTTCTGGCTGATGTTCATCGGGTTCAACCTCACGTTCGGGCCGATGCACGTCGTGGGCCTGCAGGGGATGCCGCGCCGGACCTACACCTATCCCAGCGACATGGGCTGGAACCTCATGAACATGATCGAGACCGTTGGCGCGATCGTGATCGCGGTGTCGGTCGCCGTGTTCCTGGTGAACGCGATCGTGACGCGCAAGCGCGGCGAGATCGCGACCGCGGACCCGTGGGACGGCAGGACGCTCGAGTGGTCGATCCCGTCGCCGCCGCCCGAGTACAACTTCAAGGAGATCCCGCTCGTGAAGGAACGCGACGACTGGTGGCACCGGAAGTACGCGCCGTCGCCCGAGGGTGAACCGGTCCGTGTGTTCGCCGGCGGCGCGGAGGCCGCCGACGAGGACGAGGACGACGGCCACGGCATCCACCTGCCGTCGCCCAGCTACTTCCCGCTCGTCGCGGCTGTGGGCCTCCCGATCATGGGCTGGGGCGTCGTCTACGCCGCCTGGGTGGTCGTGGCCTTGGGCGGGCTCGTCACCCTGCTGGGTGTGTTCGGGTGGGCGTTCGAACCCTCGGCGGAGGAGGGCCACTGATGGCGACGCACGAAGCGGTCGCGGCGGCGCACGACGACCACCAGACGAGCACGGGGCTCGACAACACCAAGCTCGCGATGTGGGCGTTCCTCGGCTCGGAATGCCTCTTCTTCGGGTCGATGATCTCGACCTACCTGCTGTACCGGAACCGCGTCACCGAAGGGCCGACCCCGCACGAGATCTACGACATCCCCTACACCTCGGTGTCGTCGTTCGTGCTGCTGATGTCGAGCCTAACGATGGTGCTCGCGCTCAACGCGATCCAGCGCCGGGACCAGCGCGCGCTGCGGTCGTGGCTGCTCGCGACCGCGTTCCTCGGCCTGTGCTTCATCGGGGGCCAGATCTACGAGTTCACGACCTTCGTCGAAGAAGGCCTCACGCTGTCGACCAGCACGTTCGGGAGCGCGTTCTTCGTGCTCACCGGTTTCCACGGGGCTCACGTCACGGTCGGCATCCTGATGCTGCTGGCGCTCTACGGGCTGTCGCTCGCCGGCAAGCTCGAAGGATCCGACAGCGCGCGGCCGGTCGAGTTCATCGGCCTCTACTGGCACTTCGTCGACATCGTCTGGATCGTGATCTTCACCGTCGTCTACCTGGTACCCACGGAGTAGCCATGGACGCGCCCCTCCACCCCGCGCCGAGAGAGAACGAGGAGCTCGAGCACCACCCGGGCCCCCGCAAGTACGTCGCGGTCGCGGTCATCCTCGCGATCGTCACGGCGATCGAGGTCGCGATCTACTACATCCCGGCGCTGTTCGACGTCATCGTCCCGCTGCTGCTGGGGTTCGCGCTGATCAAGTTCATATTCGTCGCGCTCTACTTCATGCACCTGAAGTTCGACAGCAGGATCTTCCGCCGGTTCTTCCTGATCGGGATCGTCCTCGCGCTGGCCATCTTCGGCGTCGTGATGGCGATCTTCTTCATGGCTCAGAACGGACCGGCCCCCGTGATCACTGAGGGATAGCCCCGTGATCACGGTCGCCCACGGCACCGCCGGCGCCGCCTTCGAGTTCCACGCGCACCCGGACGTGTGGCTGCTGATCGCGGCCCTCACCTTCGGGTACCTGGGGGCGCTGCGCTACCTAGCCCCTAAGCACGTTCCGCCCGGCCGCGAGGCCGTCTCACGCCGGCAGAAGACGCTGTGGTTCCTCGGGGTCGGCGTGCTCTGGTTCGGCGCCGACTGGCCGGTGCACGACCTGTCCGAGGGCTACCTCTTCTCGGTGCACATGGTCCAGCACACGATCTTCACGTTCGTGGCGCCGCCGTTGCTGCTGATGGGCCTGCCACGGTGGTTGTTGCGCGCACTGCTCGCCCCCCGGCTGCTGAACCGCGCCGTGCGGTTCCTCACCCGGCCGCTCGTCGCCTTCGCGATCTTCAACGTGCTGGTCGCCGTGACGCACTGGGGCGCGATCGTCGACGCGTCCGTGCGGTCGGGGCCGGTGCACCTGACCGTGCACACGCTGCTGGTGTCGTCGGCATTGTTGATGTGGTGTCCGGTCGTCGCGCCGCTGCCGGAGATGGCGCGCCTGTCGGGGCCGGGCAAGATGCTGTATCTGTTCGGGCAGTCGATCCTGCCGACCGTGCCGGCGTCGTTCCTCACGTTCGCGACCGAGCCGATCTACAAGGCCTACGCGGAGTTCCCGCGGCTCTGGGGTATAGGCGTCGTGACCGACCAACGCGTCGCCGGGCTGATCATGAAGGTCGGAGGCGGACTGCTACTGTGGTCGATCATCGCCGTGATGTTCTTCAAGTGGAGCAGCGCTCAGGAACGCCAGGAGGTCCCCGAGATCACCTGGGACGACTTCGAGAGGGAGCTGGAGGCTTGGGAGCTGAGGAAGTGAGGCAATGAGCACCAAGGACGGCTCGCTTCGGCCGGACCTGACGACAGAGGTCCGCTTCAAGGTCCCGCTCCCGCTCGTCATCCCGCTCGGCGCGCTCGCCGTGATCGCGATCGTCGCGATCGGCTTCTCGCAGATCCTGCTCGCAGTGCCGAAGGAGGCGGCGACGATGCTCGCGATCGTCGCGTCCGCCAACGTCCTGGGCGCGTTCGCGTACGCGGCGTTGCGGCCGCGCATGCAGCCGGTCACGATGGCCGAGCTGGCGGTGATCGTCCTGTATCCGGTGATCATCGGACTGGCGATCGCGCAGTTCGACTTCGGCGCCGAGCACGACACCGCGGTCGCCGAGGAGGCAGGCGCCGGCGCGGCCGCCGAGGGTGCGGCGCCCACCGGGCCGACGAACGCGATCGTCGCCGAGGGAAGCGCGTTCGACCTCGAGACGATCGTTCTCGAGGCGAAGAAGCAGACGTCGATCGAGTTCACCAACGAAGACTCGGGCACCGACCACAACGTCGCGATCTACGAGACCGACACGCCGAGCGAGCAGAACGTGATCTTCGACGGCGACCTCGTCACCGGGCCGGACACGATCACGTACGAGTTCAAGGCTCCCAAGAAGGGCGAGTACTACTTCCAGTGCGACGTCCACCCGGACATGAGCGGAACGGTCGTCTCCGAGTAGTCCTTCAGACGTGACCATCGACGCCGTGCTCGCGCACGGCGACGTCCCGCCCGCGCCGTCCGCCGCCGACGGCCTCACCGCGTGGACCTTCGACCCAGTCGTGTGGGTCGCCCTCGCCCTCGTCGCGTGGCTCTACGGACGCGCCGTCCGCCGCGTCGCAGGGTGGCCGCGCCGCCGGTCGTGGTGCGCGGCCGGCGGGCTCGCGACCCTCTTCGTCGCGACGAGCGGACCGCCGGCCGTCTACGAGGGGGCGCTGTTCTGGGTCCACATGGTCCAGCACCTCCTGCTGACGCTGGTCGCGGCGCC
Source organism: Actinomycetota bacterium (assembly GCA_030862185.1). GTDB lineage: Bacteria > Actinomycetota > CADDZG01 > CADDZG01 > WHSQ01 > JALZEG01. The sequence continues at coordinate 11,610 of JALZEG010000261.1, read as the reverse complement.
GTTCCTGGCGTTCGCCGCGCCGGTCGCGCTCGCGCTGCGGGCCGCAGGCCCCCGTAGCCGCGGCGTCCTCGTACGGCTCGTGCACGCCCGGTTCGTTCGTGTCCTCGCGCACCCGCTGGTGGGATGGGTCGCGTTCGCGGTCGTGATGTGGGCGACGCACTTCTCCGGCCTCTACGACGCCGCGCTCGAGGACGAGCTCGTGCACGCGTTCGAGCACTCGCTCTACCTGGGGGCCGCGCTCCTGTTCTGGGCCCCCGTCGCGGGAGTGGACCCCGTCCCGCGGGTGTCGCGTCCCGTGCGCGTCGCGTACCTGCTCGCGGCGATACCGGTCCAGTCCTTCCTCGGCCTGGCCGTGTACTCCGCGGACGCGCCGCTCTACGACCACTACGCGACGCTCGACCGCGGCGCGGCGTATCCGTCTCTGCTCGACGACCAGCAGCTCGCCGGGGGGGTCATGTGGATCGGCGGCGACGTCCTGCTGCTGGCGTGGGCCGGGATCGCGGCCGCGGCGTGGCTGCGGGCCGAGGAGAGGGAAGGGGTGAGGATCGACCGGCGCGAAAAGGCGCCGCCCCCGTGAGGGACGGCGCCTCTCGAGATCGATGTCGCTAGGGGTCGACCACGATCGAGTCGATCACGCTCTGGATGAGCTCGCCGTACCAGCAGCAGCCGAACGGGCCCTCTTCGCAGCACGCCATCGTCGACTGGACGTAGTCGCCGAGGTTCGGCAGCTTCTGGCCGCCGACGACATCCTCGAGCTCCTCGATGAACAGCTCTCGCATCGCCAGACCTCCTACGGCTTCAGGATGTCGTCGAGGGATGTCTCGCAACAACCGAACGGGCCTTCCTCGCAACAAGCCATCGTGGTGTACGGACCGCTCGTGGTCGCACCGCCCTGGACCGCGGTGAGGTCCTCGACGAACAATTCGCGCATCTTCTCGCCCACTTCACTCTCCTTTCGACCGATATCGGCCGGTATCGTGACGTCTGCGGTTCGATCGCTCAACCAAAGGAAACGCCGCCCTCTCGGGCGGCGCCTCGAAAAAGCCGTCTACGGGTCTATCGAGATGATGTCGTCGAGGTGCCACCAGCTGCAGCACCCGTCGAAGGGGCCCTCCTCGCAACACGCCATCGTGGTCTGCCAGCAGTCGGGACACGGCTTCGGTTGGCCGCCGCTGACCTGAGCCAGCTCGTCCACGAACAGCTCGCGCATGACCTCCTTGCCCATCTCCGCCCTCCTTTCCCCGATCGTCCGCCCAAGGTTTCTCGCTGCCTTGCCCGGTTCCTCTACGGCCCGATCAGGTCCTCGATGCGGTCCCACCAACCGCAGCACCCGAACGGCGTCTCCTCGCAGCAGGCCTCGGTCGACGGGTGCGGGCCGCCGTGCAGGCCCCCGCGTACTTCGGTGAGCTCTTCGATGAACAGCTCGCGCATGCCTCTCCTTTCCAACCCATCTCCTGAGAATCGGGCGGTATTGTCCCCTTCTTCCTCGTTTTGCTCAAGTGGTGGGTAAACGCGCGAAAAGGCGCCGCTGGGTGGGTCGGGATCCAGCGGCGCCTTTCCAAGCCCTGGGAGGCTACGAGACCGTGGTCGTCTCCACGGTCGTGCCGCAGCAGCCGAACGGACCCTCCTCGCAGCACGCGAGCGTCGTGACCACATCGGGCTTGCCGGGGATCCCGCCGGGGGCACCGCCCCGGACCTCCGTCAGCTCCTCGACGAACAGCTCGCGGATCTTCGACTCTCCTGTCATGTCCCCTCCCGTTTGCCTGGCGGACTGGGGCGATTGTCGAGGAAGGTTCACCGGGCGCTCAAGGGGGTTGTTAAACAACGCGAAAAAAAGAAAGCCGGGATCACAACGGTATGTCCCCTTCGCGGCCCCAGTAGGAGACGCGGTGACGCCTCCCTCCGGCCGGTTGGATCCTCCAGGCCCTCGTCGACTCCCGCCAGATCGCGAAGTCGACCCTGCCGTCGCCGGTGTAGTCGCCGGGCACCGGCACGTCGAGGAGGTCGCGCCGGCCCCAGGTGAGGAACACGTTGGCGCCACGCCCGGTCGTGCGCACGCGCCACTCGCCCGTCTGCGCGCGCCACACCGCGAAGTCCGACCGGCCGTCGCCGTCGTAGTCGCCCGGCACCGGGATGTCGCCGGCCGTCGCGTCCCCCCACTTGACGTCGGCCCTGCGTCCGCCCGAGAGCACGACCTTCCAGTGACCGTCCGTCGCGCGGTAGACGGCGAGGTCGGCCTTGCCGTCGCCGTCGTAGTCGGAGGGCACGGGGAGGTCGCCGCGCTCGCGGTCGCCCCATTCGACCTGCGACACCGCCGACCTGTCGCCGCTGCTGGGGTCGATGCGCCACCGTCCGTCCTCGGAGCCGAAGACGGCGAGGTCGGTCGTGCCGTCGCCGTCGTAGTCGGCGGGCACCGGGATGTCGCCGGGGCGCCCGAGCTCGACGATGGTGTGCCTCTGGCTGCCGGAATATCGGACGTACCAGGTCGCGTCGGACGGGCGCCACGTCGCGAGGTCTGCGTCGCCGTCGCCGTCGTAGTCGCCCGGGACGGGGATGTCGCTCCCGCGCTGCCGCCTCCAGTCGGCGCTCTGGTTGCGCCCCGGCGCGGGCCGGACGTGCCACGCGCCGGTGCTCGGACGGAACACGGCCAGGTCGGCCCGGCCGTCGCCGTCGAAGTCGTTGGACGCGACCGAGGACGTCCAGTAGGGCGTCCGGGGCCGGTCGCCGGCGGCGTCGTTCCCCTCGTCCTCGTCTTCGCCCGCCGCTTCGTCCTCCTCGTCCTCTCCGCCGCCCGCAGGGTCGTCCTCGCCTCCCTTCCCGCGCTCTTCGCCGGGGGCCTCTGCGACGACCATCTCGACGGCGGTGCCGGGCGGGACGAGCAGGTTGGCCGCGGGCCGCGTCGACACGACCAGGCCCGGCTCGACCTCGGTCGTCTCCTCGACGACCTCCTCGACCGACAGGCCCATGCCGCCCAGCTCGTGGCGGGCGGTGGCGGCATCGAGGCCGACGACGTTCGGGATCGGGACGGGACGGGGGCCGGACGAGACGACGACCTTCACCTGCGAGCCTTCGCGGATGCGGTCGCCTGCGCCCGGGTCCGTCTCGACGACCGTGCCGGCGGCGACCCGCGTATTGTGCTGGCGGACGAGCTCCGCTTCGAGCCCCGCAGCTTCGAGCTCTTCGAGGGCCGCGGCCTCCTTCATCCCCTCGACCTCCGGCACCTTCGTCCACAACAAGACGAACGCGAGCACGGCCGCCGCGAGCGGGATCGCGACCGCGGCGAGCCGTGCGGCCCATCCCGGGATCACCGGTCTCTGCGTCAGGGCAGCGTCCAGCTCCAGCGGCGGCGCGTCTTTCTCTTGGGCGACCACGCGATAGCGGTACGTCTGCGCGCTCCCGATCCAGTTCCGCCGGCGCGGCCGGACGCGCACGTCGACGTGCTGGCTGTAGCCGGGCGAGAGCGTCGCGAACCCGGGCTCGACCGCGGCTGTGACGGCGTTGTTCTCCTCGACGACGCGGATCGACGGCTCGAGGCTCGCGTTGCCCGCGTTCGTCAGCGTCAGCACGTGGCGCGCGCGGCGGGCGGTCGCTTCGCGCGGGACGAGGGTCCCGGTCATCTCGTGGAACCGCCGGACCGTCACGCTCACCGCGCAGGTCGCGGTGATCGCGGGGTTCTCGGAGGAGCGGGCGCGCAGGACGAGCCGGACGCGGCCGGCGCGGACGTTCGGTGCGCGCGGCGGTCGCAGTGTGATCACGCCGGTCGCGGTGTCGCCGGGATAGACGTTCGCGGAGGGGGGTGTGACCGTGGTCCACGCGGCCGCGTCGCCCTCGGCCGTGACGGCGATCTGGTCGACGACCGTTCCTCCGTTGCGCACCCGGAACTCCACCGTCGCCTCCTCTCCGGGCTCGACCTCGAGCGCGGAGGGGTGGCCCCACAACGAGATCGCCGCGCCCGGCTCTCGCGGCGGCTGCGCCCGGGGGACCGCGAGCCCGACGAAGAGGTCGCGCGCGGCCCCCTCCTCGCGCCCCGCCGGTTGTTGGGCCGGTCCCGCCGTGGCGGGGAGCGGCTCGGTGTCGGTCGCGTCGCGGGCATATTCGCGGGACCAGAGGTAGTCGCGGCACGTGGGGTTGCGACAGAACGTCGCCACCGCGTCGTTCTCGGTCCCGCACCTCTGGCAGACGATCACGATGCGGCCCCCGCGATCTCGACCCGGTGCGCCACGTGTGCCGGCTTCGCGCCCGCGACGGTCCGTTCGACGGCGCGGAGGTCGACTGCGCTGTCGGCCGGGACGACGACGCGGATGCTGGGCGCTGCGGCGACCGGCGTGTCCGCGGCCGGCGAGCGCGACCACGACACCCCGCCGCTCTCGTGTATCTCCGGGTCGACGCCCGCGAGCGCGCGCACCGCGGCCGCGATCCCTCGGGCGGTTCCGTGCATGCGGTAGGCGTCGGCCACGTCGCGGACGACCACGCGGCAGCGCTCCATCGGGACGTCGTCGTCCCGCTCGACGTCCAGCCACGACGCGATCCACGCGACGAAGTCCGGGGGCGCCAGCGCCGGGTCCACGTACGCGTCGAGGCAGTCGAGCACGCACAGGACGGGAGCGAGCACGTCGTCGAGCCCGGCCGTGAAGCGTTGCGCGAGCGAGTCCTCGTGATAGAGCGCGGGGAGCAGCGAGCCCAGCGGGTGCGGGCTCGCGAGACCGGGGGCCGCGCCGCGCGTCACGGCTCCTCCACGAGGACGCGGTGCTCGTAAGAGTACGCGAGCGTGAGGGGATCGAGGTCGATCTTCTGCACGGGATCGCCGCGGTGCCCCGTCACCGGGTCCGCCGGAAACAGCCGCACGTCCTCGACGAGGTCGACGCCCGGAACGCGCTGCAGCACGCCGTGGATCTCGCCGACGTGGACGGCCCGCCCGAACGGCCACCCCGAGCGGTCGGGCCCTCCGGCCGTGGGGTGGTAGTAGCGGTACAGCCCGTCGAGGGCGGCGCGGCGGACGTCGTCGCGGCTCCGGCCCCGCCGCGCCCGGAGGCGAGCGACGATCGTGATCGCCTGGTAGGTCGGCGGCTGCACGAAGACGCGGGTCCCGACCGGACGCCGTTCGTCGAGATGGCGGGCGATCCTCTCGAGCGTCTCCTCCAGGGGCACGAGCGCGTCGACGTCGAGATGGCCTCGCCCGTCGTCGGCGACGGCGGGCACGACGAGGACGCGGACGGTTCCTGCAGAGGCCTCGTGGCTCGCGTCGACGCACCTCACGCGCGCGACGTCCGGTGCGATCTGCCGCGTCAGCGTCTCGTAGTCGGCCGCCGTCACCGCCCGGTCGCGCGTGCGCAGCACCAGCGGTCCCCGCTGCTTCGCCGACTCGAGGTCCTCGACCGCGACGCCTCCCATCGCGGGCTCGCGGTTCTCCACCTTGGAGACGAACGGGATCGCCCCCTTGAGCACCGAGATCGCACCCGCGGGGACGTTGCCCTCGGCCCCTCCGCCGGCGCGGTAGGAGCGGAGCCGCAGCGTTGCGCCCAGCGGCGGGACCGCGCCGTACTGCCGCACGCGACCGTCCGGCTCGCGCACTGCGGGGCCGAGGACGACCTCGCCGGCGGACTCGTCGAGGTCGAAGTGCTTGTCGACCGCGTCACTGAAGGCGAACGTCTCCACCGACGCCCACTCCTCCCAGCCCTCGGGCGTGGAGACCTCGAGGACGTGGGGGTCGTCCGGCGGGACGACGGGAGAGCGCAGCAGCGGGAACCTCTGCCCGGGCGTTCCCTCGGACGTGCCCAGGATCTCGTTCTCGACCAGGTCGGCGTTGACGGCCGGCGTCGTGCCGCCGACCGTGCCGGCGACGATGCCGTCGACGCGCGGCGAGTGGTGGTACGAGGGCTGGTCGATCGCCGGCGCGACGAGGCGGCAGCGCAGCCACCCGCCGGCGAGCTCCGCGATCGACGAGGCCACGTGCCCCGGGGGAACGTCGAGGAGGACGTCGCCCGGGCGGTTCAACCCCCCGGTCTCGTCGCGCACGACGCGGCAGCGCTCCCAGTCGCGGCCGGTCCACGCCTCCCACACCAGGGGGGGCCGGCGCGGGTCGACACCCACCCCTTCGATCGCGCACTCGATGCGAAGCAACACCGTCGCAGACGGCACCGCCGCCGTGAGGCCGACGAGGAACGCGTCGCCGGTGACCGGCGGATCGCCGAAGCAACGGCAGCCCGATCCGCTCTCGAGCAGCAGTGTGAGGTCTTCGATCGCGTCGGCACGCGCGCTGCGCCCCGCCACGCCGAGCAACGAGCACGGCGGGATCGTCAGGTCCTCGCTAACGCTGAACGTGACCGGCTCGTGGACGCCGGTGCGCAGCGTCGCGACCTCGGTCCCGCGCGCGACGTGCACGGGTTCTGCCTGCGGCGACGACAGCCAGAACGTCAGGTCCGCGCTCGCGGCGGTGGGGGGAAAGCGCCGGACGCCTATGAGGTCCAGCAGCTTCACGTAGAGCCGGTCGGGGACGCGGTTCAGCCGGTAGAGGAGCTGGTCGACCATGAACGCGAACGTCTCGATCAGCGTGACTCCCGGATCGGACACGTTGTGGTCGGTCCACTCGGGGCAGCGCTGCTGCACCCTCCTCTTCGCCTCGTCGACGAGGTCCTGGAATCGGCGGTCGTCGAGCGTGGGGGCCGGCAGGGTCATGCCGGTGCTCCTTCTTCGACGTCCGTCTCGTCCTGCGGGATCACGTAGAAGGGGAAGACCAGGTTGCGCGGGTCGTTGGATCCCTTGATCGAGTACGTGACGTCGATGTAGACGACCTCCTGCGCGACGGCGTCGTTCCGCGCGACGACCGAGACGACCTCGACGCGCGGCTCCCATCTCTCGAGCGACACGCGCACCTCGTGCGCGATGCGTCCCAGAGCGGTCGCGTCCATCGACGAGAAGAAGAAGTCGTGGATGCCGCAGCCGAACTCGGGTCGCATCGGCCGCTCGAGGTACGCGGTGCCGAGCACCAGGCGCATGGCCTCCTCGACCTCGCGCTCGCGCGACACGAGCGTGACGTCGCCGCTCGGCCCCGTCCTCAGCGGGAACGCCCAACCGGCGCCGACGAACTCCTGGCTCACGTCAGCCGCCGATCAGCACGTTCATCGCGCCGGAGACGATCATGGCGCCGCAGCCGGCCATGTCGCCCAGGCGTGCCGCGGGACGCCCCCCGATCAGGACCGTCGCGCTGCCGCGCACGATCACGCTGGGCGGGTGCGGGCCTGCGAGCGGAGGCATCGTGCACGTGTGCAAGTTTCCGAGGGTTGCCGCGGGAAGCCCTGCGATGAGCACCGTCGGCACGCCGGGGGGCATGAGGATCCCAGGGTGGTTGGTGGCGTCGGCAACGCGGGCTGCAGGGGGCACGACCTCTCCTCTCAGTTGATCTTGACGATGGCTCCCTGGAGCACCGCGCTCGCGCCGGCCTTCAGGTTCAGGGGGCCGCGGGCGTCGAGCGTGACGGCGTTGCCCTGGATCGACACCTGGCCTCCCTTGATGTCGACGTTGCCGGTGGGGCTCGTGATCTCGACGCCGCCGGTTCCGGTGATCGTCACCTTCCCCTGGGAGCTGACCGAGATCTTCGTGTTCGCCACGTCGAGCTCGAGAGCGTGCTTGCCGTCCCCGGTCTTGACGAAGACGCCCTCGGACCCGAACTTGTCGACGATCTCGACCGCGTGGTGCTTGCGCGTCTCCATGCGGCGGACGTTGATCGTCCCGGACGCGTCGTCGACGAGCGGAACCGCCCCGGTCTTCGGCTTGTCCCTGCCGTTGTAGAGGCCTCCGACGACGTACGGGCGCGCGAAGTCGCCTTGCTCGAACGCGATCAGGACCTCGTCGTTGACCTCCGGGAGGAACACCGCGCCGTAGTCGGGCCCGACCCACGGCTGCGCTACGCGCGCCCAGTGCGTCTCGTTGGAGCTCGACAGCCACGGGAACGAGACCTTGACCCGGCCGAGCTTCGAGGGATCGCGGACGTTGGTGACGACCGCCGGAACCACGCCTTCGACCGCGCCGCGTGCAGAGCCCGACGCCATGCCGAGCAGCGACTCGTCGCCCGCGCCTCCCGACGCGAACCACGTCGTGTAGCCGTCGTCGTCGAACACGTGGCGCGTCGCCGTGAGGGTGTAGGTCCCGTCGAACCCGCTGCCGGCGAGCGCCAGCGAGACGACGGCGCCGGCACGCAGCGCCGGATTGCCGCGCGCGAGGCCCTCGAAGGTCCCGAAGGACTCGCCGACCTGGTGCGCGAGCGCTTGCGCGGCGGCGGTCGCGTCGCGCGGTTGGTCGTAGAGCTTGTCCACGCTCGTGAGCGTCTGGCCGTTGAGGCGCGTGGCGGCGCCCGCCGGGGTGTCGGCGAGCGCGCTTCCTCGCGCCGCGACCGGCGCGGTCCCGACGACCTCCTTCTTCTGCTCCGCGCTCCAGCCGCGCACCTCGACGTCCTTCACCTGCTCGGCCCCCGACACGACGCAGCGCAGGCGCGTCACGCCTTCGAGCGATATCTCGGGGCCGCGTCGGCCCGCGGCGGCGGCTCGCTCGGTGAAGCTGAGCTTGCCGTCGGCGACCGTCACCTCGAAGGCGATCTCGTCGGCGAGCTCGTTGAGGAACTCCCAGTCGCTCGCGTTCCACTGCACGACCTGGGGCCGGATCGACGTGCTCGGCGTGTCGACCCGGTCGACCTGCAGGCCGGCGCGCTGCGCGACCTGGCGTGCGACGTCGGAGTGGCGGACCTGGCAGTAGACCTCGGTCCTGCGGCCGCGGTGCAGACGGTGGGCGAGGTCGAACCCGCGGACGACCGTCACGGTTCCCGCGGAGTCGACCTCGCACTCGCGCGACGTGATCTCTGCACGCTTCACCAGGGCGCGGCCGTCGGGAAGGGAGATCGAGACCGAGGCGCCGAAGGCGAGCAGCCCCGTCTCGGGCACGTCGTGGAACGGGTCGCGGAAGACGAGGGTGAAGCTGCCGGGGAGCGTGACGCTGTCCTCGACGACGACCGAGAGTAGGCGGCGCGCCAGCTCGTCGCTCAACTCCGCCCCGTTCACCTGGACGACGAGGCTTTCGGTCGCGAACGACAGCGCCGCCGAGGGCACGAGCGTAGCCGTCACCGCGCCAGCTCCAGCGCGTCGCGCGGCGGCGGTACGAGCAGGCGCGAGCCCGGCCGGAGCCGCAGCGGGTCGTCGATGCCGTTGAGGACCGCCAGCGCACGCCAGCGCGCCGGGTCGCCGTACTCCTTGTAGGCGAGGCCGGGAAGGCTGTCGCCGGCGACCACGTCGATCGTCCGGTGGATCGTGGGCGTGCCCGACGTGGGGTTCTGGCGCGCGGGCGGGCGGTCGATCTCCTGCATATTGACCTTGCACATGGCGCGGATGGGGCGGCCGTCCGGGTGGAAGAGCTGATACTCGACGTCGACGTCCTTGACGTAGCCCTCGAAGTGCACGCGGTCCCACCCGAACCTCACGCGCGGGGGCAGGGGCTCCTTCTTCGACTCCGAGGAAGGCGTCGGATGGCAGGCCGCGAGCAACGCGTCGACGTCCCCCGTTACGTGGCCGTTCTCTTTGTCCGACGCGTCGAGGAGCATCTCCACGGTCATCTGCTGCGAGCGCGGCCCGACGTACTCGGAGCTGTTGCTGTTCGCCTTCGACGTGACCCAGTTCGCGCTCTGCTGCACCGAGAACTTGGCCGGGTTGAATTGGAAGTTGATCCGCCGCGGTGTTCCGCCCGCCGGCGTCCACTCTTCGAACTCGAGATAGGCCTTCTCCATGCCGCGGCCCCTAGGAGACCGTGAAGCCGTGGTGGGCGATCTCGAGCGTCTCGACCGCGAGGGCGGGCGACTCGGCGGAGAAAGACGGACCCTGCCACTTGACGGGGAACACCTCCGACAGGGTCCACTCCACTAGCTTCTCGCCGGCCGGCGTCAGCGCGACGATGTGGCCCGTCGTCCGCTTGACGCCGGAGCGAAGGGACTCGAACCACTTGGCGAGCTTCACCGCGTCGGGCCCGAGCGGACGCTTGAGCGTGACGTTCTCGTAGGTGATCCGCGTCGGCAGTTGCCACACGAAGCCGTTGTTGCCACCCTCTTCGTGCGGCGTGACCCCGATCGTGAGCGACAGGCCGTCGCAGCTGATGAACGTGCCGAGGTCGTAGGAGCCGTCGATCTTGTCGATGGTCACCTTGAAATACGCGCCGACCGCGCCGGCGAGCGTGGCGTCCGCGACCGAGGTCTCCTTCGTCATCGTCACCTCCTGCTCGTTAGCGTCATGGCCGCGCGCTCACGGTCGAGCGACAGCTCCCTTCGCAAGTACGGTCGGATGCGCGGGTAGAGGCGGCGCGCGAGGTCGTCGAGGTCGACCTGAGGTTCTTCCTGCGGCTCGCGCTCGGCCGGCATGCGCTGGACGGGCGCGGCCGGCGTGGGCGCGGGGGCCGGGGCCGGAGCCGGCGGGGCCGGAGCCTGAGGGGCTGGGACGGCGATCGCTTGCGGCGCGAAGGCGAGCGCGCCGCCGGAGTCGACGTGCGCGATCTGCGGGGGCAGGCTCGCCGCGGTCGAGGCGGCGATGCGCTCGGCGGCCCCTTCCAGCTCGCGTCCGCGGGGGCTGCTCTCCTGCGGCAGCGCGTCGCCGAGCTCGCGCTGTTGCGAGACGTGGACGAGCTCGTGGGCGAGAACGGTGCGCGCGGGCCCGGTCTCGAGGGGACCGAGGGCCGCGGGGAGGTGGACGACGCCGTCCCGCACGAACGCGCGGGCGCCGAGGAGGGCGGCATCGTGGGCGACGCGGGGGCCGCGCACGACCTCGACGCCGCGGAGACCGGTCGAGGTAGCCGCTTCGACGGCGCGTCGCGTGCTCGGAGGCACGGGTTCGATGCCGGCGCGCAGCCGAGGAGCGCGGGGAATCGAAGAGACGGTCCGGAGCCGGCGCGGCGTGGCCGGCATGGCGTCCGGCTCCGCCGGCGCTATCGGTGCGGGCGCCTCCCCCGGAGCAACGGGATTGGGGGCGGCCTGGACGTCGGGCCCGAGCACGCGGGGATCCTCGGGAGCCCCGACGGTCCGTTCGTCGCGCGTGCCGTCGAGGTCCGTTCCCGTCCGGTCGGCCGAGCGAATTGCCGGGTCTCCATGATCGACGGGGAATGCCTCGGCTCGCGCCAGCCGTCGATGGACCTCGCGGGCCGCCCGTTCTCCGGCAGCCGCGACCGAGTCCACCGTCTCGTGTGCGTCGCGGACAGTGGGCGAGTCCGTCGGTCTGTGCGCGCCGGCATCTCGCCGCACCGAGGTCGCCCCCGACTTTCCCCGGCCGACCTCGACCGTCGTCGACGTGGTGCGATCGCGATCGACATCGGGGGGCGGCTCGGCGACATCGTTGGTGCTCGAAAGTGGGTCGGCAGAGACCGTCGGCTCGAGCGGACGGTCGACCAACGGATCGTCCCTGAGGACCTCGGTCGTGGGCAGGGGCGCACCGGGTCGGGCGTCGTCCGGAACGTACGCCCCCGACGGGCTCTCGATGCCGGTGCCGAGGTCGGGCCCGCCCGCGAGCGTCTCGCTCGGCGAAGGGCGCGAGCCGCCGGCCGGAGACGCGGCGCCGTGCGAGAGCTCGCCGACGGTCTGACGCTGCC
>JALZEG010000085.1 GCA_030862185.1 Actinomycetota bacterium | reverse complement strand
CCAGCTCGTGCGGGAGGTCGGCGAGCGTCTCGTGGTGCTCCCGCGGCACCAGCAGCGTGTGCCCCTCGAAGAGCGGCCGGACGTCGAGGAACGCGAGGCTGACGTCGTCCTCGAAGACGACGTGCGCGGGGGTCTCACCCCGGACGATGTCGCAGAAGACGCACATCGGCCGAGCCTATGCTTCGGCTCGTGTTCGACATCCCTGCGGGCCGCATCGTGGTCTTCGCGGACATCGGCTGTCCCTGGGCCCACGTCGCCGTGCACCGGCTCCACGAGACGCGCGCGCGGCTCGGGCTCGAGGGCCGCGTCGTCTTCGACATGCACGCGTTCCCGCTCGAGGTCGTCAACGGACAGCCGACGCCGAAGAAGATCCTCGACGCGGAGATCCCCGTGGCGGGTGCGCTCGAGCCGGACGCAGGGTGGCAGATGTGGCAGAGGCCCGAGCACGAGTACCCGGTGACGACGTTGCCCGCGCTGGAGGCCGTGCACGCCGCCAAGGAGCAGGGGCTGAAGGTCTCGGAGGGACTGGATCGCGCGCTGCGCCGCGGCTTCTTCGGGGCGAGCCGCAACGTATCGATGCGACACGAGATCCTCGAGGTCGCGCAGACGGTCGACGGGCTCGACGTCCGCGCGCTCGCCGCCGCGCTCGACGACGGCCGCGCCCGGGCCGCGCTCGCGGAGGACCGGACGGTCGCCGAAAGTGACGAGGTGAAGGGGAGCCCGCACGTCTTCCTGCCCGGCGGGGAGAGCGCGCACAACCCGGGCATAGAGATGCACTGGGAGGGGAAGCACGGCGAGGGCTTCCCCGTAGTAGACAAGGACGATCCCACCGTCTACGAGCGGCTGCTCGCGGCGGCCGCGCGGGCCTGAGAGGAGAGAACCGATGGACGAGGCAAGGCTGAGGGAAGACGCCGACGCGCACGGACGCGCGACGGTGGAGGGCGACCTGAAGACCGCCGGGAGCTACCTCGACAAGGAGGCCTACGCGGCCGCGGGGCAGATGATGGAACAGATGCCGAAGCCGCTGGAGTCGTCCGAGGTCGGATCGGTCGAGCTGCAGGGAGACGAGGCCCTCGTGCAGATCAGGTACGCGGGGGGCGGGGACGAGGTCGTCGTCGAGTCGCGCTGGGCGGAGCGGGGCGGCACGCCGAAGATAGTGGGGCTCCGCGTCCTCTAGCGTTATATCTTTCCCGGCGATGGAAGCCCCGATCAGCGGCACGCAGCGCAAGGTCATGACGTCGTCGGTGCGCCCGGTGAAGGCGTCCCACGGCACGTCCGGGATCGCGCTGCGCGACGGGAGGACGCTCCCGTTCCGCGTCGAGCGGTCGTGGTCGGCCCCCGCGGGAACGTACGCGGAGCAGTGGTTCCTCGTCCGCCCCGACTCGCGCGAGGTCCTGTACGAGGGACCGCTGGCCGAGCATCCGATCTGGGGGCTCCAGGGCCTCACCGCCGTGAGCGACGACGTGGTCGACCCGATCCCACTCGATCCCGGCTCCTATCTCGTCGTGTTCTCGCTCGGCGGTCACATGGGTGGCCAGCAGGAGGTCGAGGCGGCCGCCGGCGAGGCCGGGTAGGCGACAAAGGCCGCGTCTTGACCCTCGTGCAAGGGTCCGTCACACTGAAATCGGCCGGTTACTGAGGTGCGCCGGAGCTTCCCCTTACGGCGCGCCACAGGAGCCGGCCTCTCTCGTGCCTCCACTGTGAGCGGGTCACGTTCCCGGCGCTCGGCCCTATCCTCGGTCCGATGAAGCGCATCCTGACAGCGGCCCTGCTGACGGCCATGCTCCTCGCCGGCTGCTCGATCGAGACGGTCCCCGAGGACGGGTCCGCGGCGCAGGCCACCCCGGCTCCCGACGTGACGCTCACGCAGGAGGACCGCACCGCGCCGCATTCCTCGCTCGCCGAGGTGATCGAGGCGGCGCTCCCGTCGGTCGTCAACGTCAGGGTCGAGTCCTTCGACGTCACCGGCACGAGCTCGGAGGGTCAGGGTTCCGGCGTAATCATCGACCGGAAGGGGATCATCCTCACGAACTTCCACGTCGTGGAGGCCGCGACGGAGGTCAAGGTGTCGTTCCAGGAGGAGGGTCGGGACGACCTCGAGGGGGAGGTCATCGGCGGCGTCCGCGGCCAGGACCTGGCGATCATCCGCGTCCGAGCCGACGACCTGATCCCGATGGAGATCGGGAGGTCCTCGGACCTGAGGCTCGGCGACGAGGTCACCGCGATCGGCTTCCCGCTCGGCCTCGGCGGTCCGACCGTGACCTCGGGCATCGTCTCCGCGGTCGGTCGGAGCATCACCGCCAGCGGCTCCAGCGGCCGGTCGGAGCGCCTGCAGAACCTGCTCCAGACCGACGCGGCGATCAACCCCGGCAACTCCGGCGGGCCGCTGATCGACTCGGAGGGCCGCCTGGTCGGCATCAACACCGCCGCCGTCCAGGCGGGGGCCGCGGAGAACATCGGCTTCGCCATCCCGATCGACGAAGCCCTCCCGATCGTCGAGCGCATCCTCGAGGATCCGCCGCCCGAGAGGGCGTGGCTCGGAGTCACGCTCGACGACGTCACCGCCGAGGCCGCGTTCGAGTTCGGCATCCCCGACGGGGTCGAGGGCGCGGTCGTGCTCGCGGTCGTGCCCGACAGTCCCGCCGACGAGGCCGGCCTGGAGGTCGGCGACGTGGTCACGGCCGTCGACGGCGACGAGGTGCGCGACGCGGACGCGCTCGTGGCGGAGCTGCGCGAGAGGGACGTCGGCGAGGAGGTCGATCTCTCGGTCGTCACCGACGGCGAGGAGGACACGGTGGAGGTCGAGCTGGAGCGCCGCCCGGTGACCCTCGGCTGACGTTCTTCCGCGGCTACGCTGGAGACATGAAGGTGAAGCTCCGCAACCCCGACCGCGTCGTCGACGTGAGCGGCCCGAAGACGGTCTCGGCCCTGCTGGGGCACCTCGGCATCGTCCCGGAGGCCGTGCTGGTGATCAGGGACGCGACGCTGCTCACCCGGGACGAGGCGGTGGCGGAGCACGACGAGATAGAGGTGCGGCCCGTCCTCAGTGGGGGAGCGAGATCGTGAAGTGCAAGGTCTGCAAGGGCCACGCCGTCGTCGACGTCCGGCGCCACAACGCGGGGTTCTGCAAGGACCACTTCCTCGAGCACGTCCGCAACCAGGTCGCGAAGACGATCAAGGAGTTCTCGATGTTCTCGCCCCAGGATCGGCTGCTCGTCGCGGTCTCGGGGGGAAAGGACTCGCTCGCGCTCTGGGACCTGCTCCTCGACCTCGGCTACGACGCGACCGGCTTCTACCTCGACCTCGGGATCGGCGGCTACTCGTCCCGGTCGAAGGACGCGTCGATCGCTTTCGCGGAGAACCGCGGCGCGAAGCTCATCGTCCGGTCGCTCGACGAAGAGCACGGCTACACGGTGCCGGAGCTGGCGAAGCTCACCGGCCGCGTCCCCTGCTCCGGCTGCGGGCTGAACAAGCGCTACGAGTTCAACCGCGCCGCGCTCGAGGAGGGCTTCGACGTTCTCGTCACCGGCCACAACCTCGACGACGAGGTCGCGACCCTGTTCGGCAACATCCTGCACTGGAACACCGACCAGCTCGGCCGCCAGGCCCCCGTCCTGGCAGAGCGGCTGGTGGGTGAGGGGCCACCCGTGCTGGTACGAAAGGTGAAGCCGCTCGTCAGGATCGCGGAGCGCGAGACCGCGGCCTTCGCGCTGCTGCGCGGCATCGACTACGTGATAGAGGAGTGCCCGATGGTCGAGGGCAACGTGCAGCACCGCTACAAGGAGGCGATGGCGCTCCTCGAGGAGGCGTCGCCGGGGACGAAGCACCAGATGTACTTCGGCTTCCTCAAGAAGGCCGCGGGACGGTTCGCCGAAAGCGACGACGACGTGACGATCGTGCGCTGCACGAGCTGCGGCGCGCCGACGATCGACTGGGGACAGGACGACCCGCAGTGCTCCTTCTGCAAGACGAAGGCGCTCGCCCTGAAGCGCAAGGAAACGGGGGAGACGCCCCGGCCCCGGAAATCCCGGACGAGGAAGTGAACCTCGAGCCCGGCGAGAAGGTCCTGTTGATCGACTCGCGCGATCGCCGGTACCTCGTCACGCTCGCCACCGGAAAGCAGTTCCACTCGCACGCCGGCGTGGTCGAGCACGACGAGCTGATCGGCCGCCCCGAGGGCAGTGTCGTCCGCAGCAGCGGGGGAGCGAAGCTCACCGCGTTCCGGCCGACGCTCGCCGACTTCGTGCTGAAGATGAAGCGCGGCGCGCAGGTCGTCTACCCGAAGGACGTCGCACTGATACTCGTCCACGCGGACGTCTTTCCGGGCGCGACGGTGCTGGAGGCCGGAAGCGGATCCGGCTCCCTGACGCTCGCGCTCGCGCGCGCCGTCGGCGAGAACGGCCGCGTGATCTCCTACGAGCTCCGCGAGGACCATCACGCGCAGGCGACAGCGAACGTCGCCGCGTGGTACGAGGGCGCGGGCTCGAAGCCCGAGAACCTGGAGCTGCGCGTCGGCGACGTCTTCTCCGACGTCGACGAGGACGTGGTAGCGGACCGCATGGTGCTCGACCTCCCGGAGCCGTGGCACGCGGTCGGCACGACGACGAACCACCTCCGGCCCGGCGGGATCCTCTGCTGCTACCTCCCGACCGTCCCACAGGTCGCGCAGCTGGTCGAGACGATGCGCCGCGGCGGTTTCGGCCGGATCGAGACGATGGAGAGCCTCGTGCGCACGTGGAACGTCGACGGTCAGTCGGTGCGGCCGGACCACCGGATGGTCGCCCACACGGGCTTCATCGTGACCGGCCGGAAGCTCGCTCCCGACTGATCGCCTCGGCGATCGGCCAGCGTCGGCGAGTAATTCAAGCGAGCCCCAAAACACGCCGTAACCCATATCTAGGGAGTAGCATCGGGGCTTGGCAGGACCGGGGGCTGTGATCCGTTTCGTGGCTGCCGGTGCCTCTGGGCGATCGTCTCGACGATCGCTCGAACTGGGTGAGAGGGAGGTGGTTCCGGTTCCGTCCGACGAGCTCGAGCGGAAGATCGCCGATTACGACCGCGAGGTCCAGGATCTCCGCGGTCAGGTAAAGCTCCTCGAGGACGAGCTGGCTCTCACGCGTCGCAAGCTCGAGGCGGCCCCTCGCCGCGTCCACGAGCTCGAGCGGCGTCTCTCCGACTCCATGGCCGAGCTGACGCAGTCGCGCGAGACCGGCGAGCGCATGGCCGAGAAGCTGCGCGAGGCGCGCGACCAGCTCGTCGCGCTGAAGGAGGAGATCGAGAAGCTCAGCCAGCCTCCGTCCGGCTACGGCGTCTTCCTCCAGGCGTTCGAGGACAACCAGGTGGACGTCTTCACGAACGGCCGCAAGCTGCGCGTGAACGTCGCGCCCGACGTCGACGTGGCGCAGCTCGAGCGCGGCCGCGAGGTCATGCTCAACGAGGCGATGAACGTCATAGGCATCTGTGAGTTCGAGATCCAGGGCGAGGTCGTCGTGCTGAAGGAGCGCCTTGACGAGAAGCGCGCTCTGGTGCTCGGCCGCACGGACGAGGAGCGCGTCGTCGAGCTCGCGGACTCGCTCAAGGAGATCCAGATCCGCGCGGGCGACAGCCTGCTGCTCGAGCCGAAGTCGGGACACGTCCTCGAGAAGCTGCCGAAGCCGGAGGTCGAGGAGCTGATCCTCGAAGAGGTGCCGGACGTGAGCTACGAGGACATCGGGGGCCTCGACGGGCAGATCGAGGAGATCCGCGACGCGGTGGAGCTCCCGTACCTGCACGGGGACCTCTTCCGCGAGCACCAGCTCGACCCGCCCAAGGGCATCCTGCTCTACGGGCCGCCGGGCTGCGGCAAGACGCTCGTCGCCAAGGCGGTCGCGAACTCGCTCGCGAAGAAGGTCGCTGCGAAGCTCGGGCGCGACGACCGGCGCTCGTACTTCCTCAACATCAAGGGTCCGGAGCTCCTCAACAAGTACGTCGGCGAGACCGAGCGGCAGATCCGCATGATCTTCCAGCGGGCGAAGGAGAAGTCCGAGGAAGGCGTGCCCATCATCGTGTTCTTCGACGAGATGGACTCGCTGTTCCGCACGCGCGGCTCCGGCATCTCGAGCGACATCGAGTCGACGATCGTTCCGCAGCTCCTCGCCGAGATCGACGGCGTCGAGTCGCTGAAGAACGTGATCGTGATCGGGGCCTCGAACCGCGAGGACCTCATCGACCCCGCGATCCTGCGGCCCGGGCGCCTCGACGTGAAGATCAAGATCGAGCGCCCCGACGAGCGATCGGCGCAGCAGATCTTCGCGAAGTACCTGACCAACGAGCTGCCGATAGCCAAGACCGAGATCGACAGGCATGGCAACGTCGACGACGCGCTGAGGTCGATCATCATCGAGACGGTCGAGACGATGTACTCGGACGACGACTCGAACCGGTTCCTCGAGGTCACCTACGCGAACGGCGACAAGGAGGTCCTGTACTTCAAGGACTTCTCCTCGGGCGCCATGATCGAGAACATCGTCAGGCGCGCCAAGAAGACCGCGATCAAGCGCACGATCGCCGGCGAGCCGAAGGGGATCAACCTTCACGACATGCTCGAGGCGATCGTGCAGGAGTACAGGGAGAACGAGGACCTGCCGAACACCACGAACCCGGACGACTGGGCGAAGATCTCCGGCAAGAAGGGCGAGCGGATCGTCTACATCCGGACGCTCGTCGGCGAGCACAAGGAAGACGGGGACGCGGGTCGTCAGGTCGAAAGGGTCACGACCGGGCAGTACCTGTAGCCCCTGGTCGTAGGCTGCTCCTCAGATGGCCACGCCCAAGATCTGCGGGATCGAGACCGAGTACGGGATCTCCGTCCGCAACGCGTCGGAGTTCAACCCGATCCTCACGTCGTCCCTGCTGATCAACGCGTACGCGCAACCCGCGTTCAAGCGCGTCAAGTGGGACTACGAGGAGGAGAGCCCCCTGCGCGACGCGCGGGGGTTCGAGCGGCCGGCTCCCGAGGTGGCCGTCGAGGACGACTCCGGGCTCGTCAACGTCATCCTGCCCAACGGCTCACGCTACTACGTCGACCACGCGCACCCGGAGTACTCGAGCCCCGAGTGCAGCAACGCCCGCGACGCGGTGATCTGGGACAAGGCGGGGGAGCGCATCCTCGAGGCGTCGATCGACGCCGCGCAGGCGATCGTGCCCGAGGGCGAGCGAGTCTTCATCTACAAGAACAACTCGGACGGCAAGGGCAACTCGTACGGGTGTCACGAGAACTACCTGATGGACCGCGCGACGCCCTTCCCGAGCATCGTGAAGCACCTCACGCCGTTCTTCGTCACGAGGCAGGTGTTCGCCGGCGCCGGGAAGGTGGGGGCCGAGAACGGGACCGAGGAGGTCGACTACCAGATCTCGCAGCGCGCCGACTTCTTCGAGGTCGAGGTCGGGCTCGAGACGACCTTCAAGCGTCCGATCATCAACACGCGCGACGAGCCTCATGCCGACCCCGAGCGGTACCGGAGGCTCCACGTGATCGTCGGCGACGCGAACATGTCGGAGCTGTCGACCTATCTCAAGGTGGGCACGACGGCGCTCGTCCTGCGCATGATCGAGGACGACTTCATCACCGACGACCTCACGATCGCGGAGCCGGTGCGCGCGATGCGGCGGATCTCCCACGACCCAAGACTGCGCGAGACCTTCGAGCTCGCCGACGGGCGCACGATCTCCGCGCTCGAGATGCAGTGGGAGTACCTGCGGCTCTCCAAGAAGTACGCGCAGGACAACGAGACGGACGACCTCTCCGGCGACGTCCTGGACCGATGGGAGGACACGCTCGAGGCGCTCGAGCGGGATCCGCTGCTGCTGAGGGACCGGCTCGACTGGGTCGCGAAGCTGTCGGTGCTCGAGGCCTACCGGGAGCGGGACGGGCTGGGGTGGGACCACCCGAAGCTGCAGCTCATCGACCTCCAGTACCACGACGTGCAGCGCGGCAAGGGCATCTACAACAAGATGGCCGCGGGCGGGAAGATCGAGCGCCTCGTCTCGGAGGACGAGGTCGAGTTCGCGATCGACCATCCTCCGGAGGACACACGGGCGTACTTCCGGGGCGAGTGCCTGCGGCGGTTCTCGAACGTGATCGTGGCGGCGTCGTGGGACGCGCTGATCTTCGACGTCGGCGACGAGCCGCTGCGCAAGGTGCCGACGCTGGAGCCGACCCGGGGGACCAAGGAGAGGGTCCAGGCCCTGTTCGACGCCTCGCCGGACGCGGCCACGCTGCTCAAGAACCTGAGCGCCTGACCGACGAATAGGTACGGGCTCGTCGCACCGGGTGGGTACGATCCGAGCTTGATCGTGTAAGGGAGAGGTGGAGCATGGCCGACCAGACCCGCAAGCCGAAGCCGAAGCAGGACGAAGCGCCACAGGCGACGGAAGAGACGACGACGGAGTCGAAGACCGAAGAGGTCGACGAGCTGCTGGACGAGATTGACGAGGTCCTCGAAGCCAACGCCGAGGAGTTCGTGCGGAGCTATGTGCAGAAGGGCGGCCAGTAGAGTTACGTAGCGTGGTTGTCGGATCACGCTACGTGGTGAGCGACTAGAGACCGTCCGGCCGGCCGGCCAGGACACCTCCGCAGCCCGGCGAACCTTTCATGACGTGAGGGGTCGACTTCTATTCAGCGCGGTCCTGCTCGTGGTGGCAGGCTGTCTCGTCGCGCCCTCGACGGGCTTCGCGTCTCATGGCGACGGGTCGTACGACCTCCCCCTCTGGTTTCGGTGGGACAGGTCGGTCCTAGACGTCCTCATCGTCCCGCCGAATCACGGGCAGATCTTCAACGGCAACGGCGTCTTGAACGGCGGGGACCCGAACGAGCTGACGCCGTTCAACAGCTACCTCGACGCGGTCGAGGATTCCGTCGCCGATTGGGATGGTGCCGTAGCCACGTTCGGCGCCGATTGGCTGCGGTCCGGGCTCGTCACCAACGTCTACGTGGTGGGGCGGGACTCGATCCCGCAGCCGGCGTTGACGAACCCGGAGATCGTCATCGTGAGCGACGAGACCAAGTTCAACACCCTCGGTCTCGCTTTCAATACGCGGCCCTGCTTGGTGGACAACTCGAAGTTCTTCATCCAGAGCTTCACGTACGAAGACATGTTCAACATCAACTCGCAGGAGTACGGGCACTGTCTGGGCCTCGAGCACGTCGTCGACAACCACCCGGAGCACGATGCGATGGCCGGTATCTACGTGCACCAGCCCGGTGCCGCGGGGACCCACCTCCACTGCGCCAGCAACCTCGACG
>JALZEG010000067.1 GCA_030862185.1 Actinomycetota bacterium | reverse complement strand
GCCGCAGACGACTCTCGTCGACCGCGTGTGGATGGCCGCGTTGCTCCTCCTGGCGTTCGCAGACGTCATCCTGGTTCTGTACGTGCTGCCACTCTTGGACTGAGGCCGTCGATCGACGAGCGACTGGCCGCGTGGGCCGAACACATCGAGAAGCTCCGGTGGTCCGCCATGATCCTGGACTCCGAGTGGCGCTTCGTCTGGAGCTCGACGGAGCTGAACCAGTTCGTGGGCGAGCACGACGGCGAGCGGCTCGGCTACGGCAAGCACATCGCCGAGGCCTTCCTCTCCGACGTGTGGATGCGCACCATCCATCCCGACAGCCAGGTCGAGGTCTTCAACCGTCTCGCCCCCTACCTCCTGCACGACTTCGCCCGGCGAGGGCGCGACCCGAAGGAGGTCCTCCCCGAGCAGTTCGTGCCGCTGCTCGATTCCGTCGAGCCGGCCGCGCCCCCTTTGCTGGACTCGCTCTCGTTCGACTACGTGAACCCGACGGCGGACGAGGACCTGCCCGCCTACACCGTCAACGGGCTCTTCGTGCGGCTCAACGACGACTCCGGTGAGCTCGCCGGATGGCTGGCGGTCTTCTTCATGGACATCCGGCCGAACCTTCTCGTGCTGCTCGCGCGCGGCGACGAGCAGATGTACGAGCGGATGGCGAAGCTCGTCGACCCCGGCCCCCGGCAGGCCGCGATCCTGTTCTGCGACCTGCACAGCTCCGGCCGCCTCTCGCGCCAGCTCCCGAGCGCCGCGTACTTCAAGCTCGTCCGCCGGTTGTGGCGGGGGATCGACGCCGCGGTCGCGGAGCAGACGGGGATCGTCGGCAAGCACGCGGGCGACGGCGCGTCTGCGTTCTTCCTCGTGGACGACCTGGGCTCCCCGTCGTCGGCGGCGGCGGCCGCGCTGCGCGCGGCGGCGCGCATCCACGAGGTCTCACACGGCGTCTTCGAGGACGCGCTCGAGTCCGACTGCCTGATGAAGGTCGGGCTCCACTGGGGCGGCAGCCTCTACGTGGGGCAGCTCGTGCCCGGCGGGCGCCTCGACGTCTCGGCTCTCGGCGACGAGGTGAACGAGGCAGCCCGGATCCAGGAGACCGCCGGGCCGGGCGAGACGCTCGCCTCGAAGCAGCTCCTGGAGCAGCTGACCGGCGACGACGCGGCCGCGCTGGGGGTCGACGTCGAGAAGCTCTCCTACCGGCCGCTGGCCGAGATCGAAGGCGTTCCGGAGAAGGCCGCGCGGGATGCCGGGAGCCTCGCCGTCACGAACCAGCTCGGACACTAGCCACCGCCTCGCCAGGGGGTCGCCCCGAAAGCACGCCCTCGCCGGGTGCGCCGAATGCGTCGGATGGCCGACCACAGGCGAGTGGGTGGCGTGTCGCCAGGCCGTGGACAACGACTCGCCAACCGGACGCCAACTTCGACGAAAGCGCGGGACAACGGGCTCGTCTTGGTCGACAGTCGTCTCGTGCGAGATCCCGGCCCCCTTCCTTCCGACTCCCTGGAGCGCCTGCGGGCGCGGCTGGCGGCGGTCCTGCTCGTGACCCTCACGGGCGTCGCCGCGGTCACGTCCGCGGCGGCGTGCACGATCGCCCTCTTAGGCAGCTTCCGCGTGCTCGATCCCGCGCCTTACG
The DNA here is from genome assembly GCA_030862185.1 of Actinomycetota bacterium. Classification (GTDB taxonomy): domain Bacteria; phylum Actinomycetota; class CADDZG01; order CADDZG01; family WHSQ01; genus JALZEG01. Next base: position 595 of record JALZEG010000067.1, on the reverse strand, counting down.
CGTGGCTCGGCGTCTCGGTGGCGGGGGCCGCGGGCGTGCGGCTGCTCCTCTTCGCCTACGCCCGCCTGCTCGAACCGCCGGATAGACGCGGAATCACGATCCGCCTCCGGTAGGTTGACGAACACGCGTTCGCCTACTGCTGGGAGGAGCAGCGTGCGGGTTCTCGGCATCGACCCCGGCTTCGCCACGACCGGCTACGGCGTGGTCGAGCGCGCCTCGGGCTCGCTGCGGGCGGTCACCCTGGGGGCGATCCGAACGCCCCCGGCGCTGGCGCAGGCCGATCGCCTCGCCCATCTCGCGGGAGGGCTGCGGGGCGTCATCGACGCGACGAGCCCGGACGTGGTCGCGGTGGAACGTCTCTTCTTCAACTCCAACGTCCGCACCGCCATGTCGGTCGGCCAGGCCTCCGGGGTCGCCCTCGTCATCGCGGCCGAGGCCGGGCTCGAGGTCGCCGACTACACCCCGTCGGAGGTCAAGCTGTCGGTCGTCGGCGTCGGCAACGCCGCGAAGCACCAGGTCCAGGCCATGGTGGCGGCGCTGCTGAAGCTCCCGTCGGTGCCGAAGCCCGCCGACGCGGCGGACGCGTGCGCGCTGG
>JALZEG010000033.1 GCA_030862185.1 Actinomycetota bacterium | reverse complement strand
TGCCGTTGAGGAGCCAGCCGACGTAGATCGCGAGCTGCGTGGCCTCGGGGCCGGGCAGCAGCATGCAGAAGTTCAGCGCGTGCAGGAACCGCCCGTCGTCGATCCAGCGCCGCCGGTCGACGAGCTCGTCGTGCATGATCGCGATCTGCCCGGCGGGCCCGCCGAAGTTGACGAACCCGAGCTTCAGCCACCAGAGGAACGCCTCGCGCCGAGGCACGAGGTCGCGCTCGGGGGCGCGGTCGCTCACGGCGCGGTGAGGATGCCTAGCGCTTCGAGTACTGGGGCGCCTTGCGGGCCTTCTTGAGCCCGTACTTGCGACGCTCCTTCTCCCGCGCGTCGCGCGTGAGGAAGCCCGCCTTCTTGAGCACCGGACGAAGGTCCGGGTCGAGCTCGACGAGCGACTTCGAGATCGCGTGGCGCAGCGCGCCCGCCTGGCCGCTCACCCCACCGCCCTCGATCTTGGCGAAGATGTCGTAGCGGCCCTCGGTCTCGGTGAGGCGCAGGGGCTCGGTGATGATCATGCGGTGCGTCGCGCTCGGGAAGTAGTCCTCGATCGGACGTCCGTTGATCTCCCAGCGGCCGGAGCCCGCAAGGAGGCGTGCGCGGCACACGGCTTCCTTGCGCCGGCCGGTAGCGCGGACGAGTGCGTCAGCCACCGGTCACCTCCTCTACAGTGTGCGCCTGCTCGGGGTTGTGCGGCGCGGCCACGTCCTTGACGTCGAGCGGCTTCGGCGACTGCGCCCCGTGCGGGTGCTCCGCCCCCGAGTAGACCTTGAGCTTCTTCAGCATCGCGCGCCCCAGACGGTTGCTCGGGAGCATCCCCTTCACGGCCTTCTCGACTGCGACGTCGGGACGCTCGGCCATCAGCTTGGAGTACGGAACGGACCTGAGACCGCCCGGGTAACCGGAGTGACGGTGGTACTGCTTGTCCGTCAGCTTGCTGCCGGTGAGGACGACCTTCGACGCGTTGACGATGATGACGTGGTCGCCGGTGTCGAGGTGCGGGCTGTAGGACGGCTTGTGCTTGCCCCGCAACCGCTTCGCCACCTCCGACGCGAGACGGCCGAGCACGACGCCGTCGGCGTCGACGATCCACCACTCGCGCGTTATCTCGTTCGGCTTGGTTACGTGGGTCTTCATCTCGTTCCTCGTCTGCGCCCGCGCTGATGCAGGAGGGCGCCCTAAAACCTGGCTTTGGACATTCGATTCGAACGTCCGGCCCCCTCAGAACCTCCAAAGCCAGGTTTTAAAGGGGAAGGCGCAGGATATAGGCGCTATTCGAAGGGGTCAAACGGCCGGCTCCAGCCGTCCTCGTACTCCACCGACACCAGACAGAGGCCGTGAGGCGGAGCGACCGGACCCGCAGCCGACCGATCGGCGGCGTCGAGGATCGAGGGAACGTCCCCCGGAGCCAGCTTCCCCTCGCCGGCCGCGACCAGGGTCCCGACGAGCGACCGCACCATCTGCTGGACGAACGCGTCGGCCCGGGCCCGGATCCGAACGACGGCGCCCGAGGCGGAGCAGCTCAGCTCGTACAGCGTGCGCTCCGCGCTCGCGTCGGGAGCCGGGAGCCGCCCGAACGAGGAGAAGTCGTGCCGGCCCAGCAGGTGCCCCGCCGCCTCGTTCATCGCGTCGAGGTCGAGGGGGCCGGGACGGTGCCACGACGTCCGCGACCACCACGGGTCCGCCACGGCCCCGGTATGGAGGGCGTAGACGTACGTGCGGGAGCGGGCGTCGAACCGCGCATTGAACTCGTCGGGGACGCGCCTGCACCCGTGGACCGCTATCGCCGGGCCGCACATGCCGTTCAACGAGTCCTGGAGCTTCGCCGGATCCGCGTCGTCGGGAACGCCCGCAGCCGACACGACCTGCCCGATCGCGTGCACGCCGGCGTCCGTGCGTCCTGCGACCGTGAGCGCGGGCGTCACGCCCAGCACGCGCGTCAGCGCGTCTTCGAGGTCACCCTGGACGGTCTTCTGGCCCGGCTGCCGCGCGAACCCGCGGAACGGCGCGCCGTCGTATGCGAGATCGAGCCGGAGGTTCAGGACTCGGCGTCTTCGTCCTGCTCGGGCGTCTCGCCGAGGCGACCCGCGCGTCTTCCGCCGGCGCTCGGCGCTTCGTCGTCCGGAGCACCGGCCTCTTCGGCCTCCTCCGTGGACTCGGCAGCCGCGGCCTCGTCGGCGTCGCCCTCCAGCTCGGCCTCGTCACCTTCCTCCGCGCCGACGGTCGCGGCGGTGCCGGCCGCGGCCGCGTCGGCCGCGCGCGAGCGAACCGGCTTGTCCTGCGGCAGGTCGGACGAGCCCGCGCGGCGGCGCGGTCGCGGCAGCCGCCGCTTGCGCCCGCCCTCGTCGGTCTCGGTCTCGGACTCGACCGTCGTCACCGGCGCGCTCTCGACGAGCTCGATCAACGCCATAGGCGCACCGTCCCCGTTGCGGGGGCCGAGCTTGAGGATCCGGGTGTAGCCGCCGTTGCGGTCGGCGAAGCGCGGGGCGATCTCGGCGAACAGCTTGTGGACGATCGCCCGGTCCTCGATCGTCGACAGCACCTGGCGCCGGTTGTGCACGTCGCCCTTCTTCGCCTTCGTGATGAGGCGCTCCGCGAACGGCCGGAGCTGCTTCGCCTTGGTCTCCGTCGTCTTCACGCGCTCGTGCTCGAAGAGCGAGACCGCGAGGTTCGAGAGCATCCGGCCCTGGTGCGCGGGATCCGAGCCCAGGCGCGGACCCTTCTTGGGCGCCGGCACTAGAACTCCTTCTTCCTCAACCCGAGGCCCATCTCCTCGAGCTTCGCCTTCACCTCGTCGATCGACTTCTGGCCGAAGTTGCGGATCTCGAGCAGGTCGTCCTCGGTCTTCTGCACGAGCTCGCCGACGGTCGTCACGCCCTCGCGCTTCAGGCAGTTGTACGAGCGGACGGTGAGGTCCATGTCCTCGATCGGCTGCGCCAGGACGCCCGACTCCTCTTCCTCACCCGGCTCGGGACCGAGATCGAGGCCCGGCCCCTCGCCCATGCCGGCGAAGAGCTGGAACAGGTTGACGAGCGTCGACCCCGCGGCGCTGAGTGCGTTGCTCGGGCTGATGGACCCGTCGGTCTCGACGTCGAGGATCAGGCGGTCGTAGTTCGTCATCTGCTCGACGCGCGTCGGCTCGACCTCGTAGGTCACCCGCTTCACCGGCGAGTACAGCGCGTCGATCGGGATCGTGCCGATGGCCTCCTTCGCCGCGGAGGCGGCCGGGACGTAGCCGCGGCCCTGCTGGACGCGCAGCTCCATCGACAGCGTCGCGTTCTTGTTCAGCGTCGCGATGACCTTGTCGGGGTTGAGGATCTCGACCCCGGCGGGGAGCTCGATGTCGCCGGCGGTCACGGTCGCCGGACCGGTGACGCGCAGGTGCACCGTCGACGGCTCCTCGTTGTCGCTCCGGATGACGAGCTCCTTGAGGTTGAGGACGATGTTCGTCACGTCCTCGGCGACGCCCTCGATCGTGGAGAACTCGTGGAGCACGCCGTCGATCTTGACCTGCGTGACCGCGGCCCCCGGGATCGACGAGAGGAGCGTGCGGCGCAGCGAGTTTCCGAGCGTGTAGCCGAAACCCGGCTCGAGCGGCTCGATGGTGAACTTGTGGCGTACGTCCGAGATCACCTCTTCGGTGATCTGAGGGCGTTGAACGATCAGCAGGTCCATGGGGCTCCTCTCCGCGTTGCCGTGGTGCGTGGTTACTACTTGGAGTAGTACTCGACGATGAGTTGCTCCTGGACGGGGACGTCCATCTGCCCGCGCTCGGGGAGCGCGCGTACCTCGACGCGCATCTCCTTGAGGTTGGACCCCAGCCAGTCGGGGATCTCCCTGCCCTCGGCGTAGGACGTGTTCTCGACGATCCGTCCCATCGTCTTGGAGCGGTTCTTCACCGTCACGACGTCGCCCGGCTTCACCCGGAACGACGGGATGTTGACCTTGCGGCCGTTGACCTCGAAGTGCCCGTGCGAGACGAGCTGGCGCGCCATCGGCCGGTTCATCGCGAAGCCGGCGCGGTAGACGACGTTGTCGAGGCGCGACTCGCAGATGCGCATGAGCTCCTCGCCGGTGACGCCCTTCGACTGGGCGGCCTCCTCGTAGTAGCCGCGGAACTGCTTCTCGAGGATCCCGTAGAAGCGCTTCGCCTTCTGCTTCTCGCGCAGCTGCAACAGGTACTCGGACTCGCGGACGCGCCCCCTGCCGTGCTCGCCGGGAGGGGGACGGCCCTTCTCGATCGGGCACTTGGGCGACTCGCAGCGCGTGCCCTTGAGGAACAGCTTCGTCTTCTCGCGCCTGCAGAGCTTGCAGACCGGGCCGATGTACCGGGCCACTAGACGCGCCTCCTCTTGCGGGGGCGGCAGCCGTTGTGCGGCACCGGCGTCACGTCCTTGATACCGATGATCTCGAGCCCCGAAGCCTGGAGCGACCGGATCGCGGTCTCGCGGCCGGAGCCGGGACCCTTCACCTCGACGTCGACGCGGCGGACGCCGTGCTCCTGCGCGCGGCGCGACGCCGCTTCCGCCGCGAGCTGCGCGGCGAATGGCGTCGACTTGCGCGATCCCTTGAAGCCGACGTTCCCCGCGGACGCCCACGACAGGACGTTGCCCTCGAGGTCGGAGATGGCGATGATCGTGTTGTTGAACGTGGACTTGATGTGCGCCACGCCGTGCACGACGTTCTTCTTCTCCCTACGCCGTTGCTTCTTCTTCTTCGGAGCTGCCAAGAAACCGCCTTCCTAGTGAGTGATTGCTACTTGGCCTTCTTCTTCCCGGCCACGGTCTTCTTCGGTCCCTTGCGGGTCCGCGCGTTCGTGTGGGTGCGCTGGCCGTGGACCGGGAGGCCGCGGCGGTGCCGGAGGCCCTGGTACGACCCGATCTCGACCTTGCGCTTGACGTGCTGGTTGACCTCGCGGCGGAGGTCGCCCTCGACCCTGTAGTTGTTGCCGATCCAGTCGCGGATGCCGACGACCTCTTCGTCGGTGAGGTCGCGCACCTTGGTGGCCGGGTCGACGCGCGCGCCGATGCACGTCTCGAGCGCCTTCGTCCGGCCGATCCCGTAGATGTAGGTCAGCCCGATGTCCAGGCGCTTCTCCCGAGGGAGATCGACTCCGGCGATACGTGCCACTAATAGTTCCCTTTCTTTCTTGGCCGATCGCCGAGGCGATCGGTCGTTTTAACCCTGACGCTGCTTGTGCCGCGGGTTCGAGCAGATCACCATCACGCGGCCGCGCCGGCGGATGATCTTGCACTTGTCGCAGACCTTCTTGACGCTGGGTTGGACCTTCATCGGCGCGGCTCCCCTACTTGTAGCGGTAGACGACTCGGCCGCGGGTCAGGTCGTACGGGGAGAGCTCGATCAGCACACGGTCGCCGGGGAGGATGCGGATGTAGTGCATGCGCATCTTCCCGGAGATGTGGGCGAGCACGCGGTGCCCGTTGTCGAGCTCGACGCGGAACATGGCATTCGGGAGAGGCTCGATGACCGTGCCCTCTACCTGAATGCCCTCTTCCTTCGCCGTCGAGGCGGCTTTCTCTTTGTTCTTGGCTTTAGCCATGACGATCTCCGTTAGGTCGCAATAACCTCGAGACCCGCCCATGAGAAGCGCCCCCTCGGGGGCGCGGCATTACACGGGGTCGGGCCGACGGACAAGGATAGCAGACATTTCCCGCTGGAGCATCGCCGAGCCGATGCTTCGTCCAGGAGCCGCCAAACCCGCGAAATGGGTCCTGACCTGGGCTTTCCGTCATACTGCTCCTGCGTCCCGCCCAGGCGACCCGCTCATCGGGGCGCCCTCCTGGTGAGGACCTCGCAGCCGTCGAGCGTTATGGCCACGGTGTGCTCGAAGTGGGCGCTCATCGACCCGTCGGCGGTGACCACGGTCCACGCGTCGTCGAGGGTCTTCGTTGCCGCCTTGCCCGCGTTGATCATCGGCTCGATCGCGAGCGTCATGCCCGCCCCCAGCATCTCCCGCCGGCCGGGGGGGCCGTAGTTCGGGATGTGCGGGTCCTCGTGGAACGACCTCCCGACGCCGTGCCCGACGTACTCGCGTACGACCGAGAACCCGGCGGCCGAGGCCGTCTGCTCGACCGCGTGCCCGACGTCGCCCAGGCGATTGCCCGGCCGGCACTGGGCGATCGCCGCCTCGAGCGCCTCCTGCGTCACCTTGAGGAGCTCGGACGTCTGCGAGTCGACCTCGCCGACGGGGAACGTCACGGCCGAGTCGACGTGGAAGCCCTGGTACTGGACCGCGACGTCGAGCGTGACGATGTCGCCGTCGTCGAGCACGACGGGCCCCGGGATCCCGTGGACGATCACGTCGTTCGGCGAGGTGCAGATCGAGCCGGGGAAGCCCCGGTAGCCCTTGGCCGAGGCGCGAGCGCCCGCCGAGGTGATGCTCCTCTCGGCGACGGCGTCGAGCTCGCCCGTCGTGATGCCGGGGCGGAGCGCGTCCTCGAGGCGGTCGAGCGTGTCGGTGAGGACCTTGGCCCCCCGCCGCATGATGGCGATCTCTTCGGCGGACTTCTTGTAGATCACGGCCGGCTCGTCACAGGACGGTCACGATGCGGCTGAAGACCTCGTCGGGCGTGCCGACGCCGTCGATCTCGCGCAGCAGGCCCTTCTCGGCGTAGTACTCCTTCAGGGGCTCCGTGACCTCGTGGTAGATCGCGAGCCGCTTGAGCACCGTCGCTTCGTCGAGGTCGTCGGCCCGCCGCTCGACGTGCCCGCCACACGAGTCGCAGATGGCGTCGTTCTCGGGCGGCATGTCCGGGCTGTAGTTGCGACCGCAGTGGGTGCAGGCCATCCGGCCGAGGAGCCGGTGGACCGAGACCTCCTGCGGGACGTCGATGACGATCACCGCGTCGATCGGCTTGGCCGGGTCGAACGAGTCGAGCGCCTCCGCCTGCGCGACGTTACGCGGGAACCCGTCGAGGAGGTACCCGTCCTGCGCGTCCGGCGCCAGCAGCCTCTCCCTCACGACCTGAATCGTCAGCTCGTCGGGCACGAGCTTCCCCGCGCTGACGTACTCGAGGACGCGCAAACCGAGGGCCGTGCGGCCGGCCTGCGCGGCGCGGAAGATCTCGCCCGTCGAGATCGCGGGGATCCCGTACTTCTCGGAGATGCGCGCGCCCTGCGTGCCCTTGCCGGCCCCCTGGGGGCCGAAGATGACGAGCCTCAAGTAGCAAGCCTCACTTGAGGAAGCCCTCGTAGTGCCGCATGGTCAGCTGCGACTCGATCTGCTTCATCGTCTCGAGCGTCACGCCGACCGCGATCAGGATCGACGTCCCCGCGAACGGCAGCTGCTGGATCCGCTGCGTCGCGAGGAACACCGACGGCATCAACGCGATCGCCGCGATGAAGAGCGCGCCCGGCAGCGTGATCCGGCTGAGGATCCGGCTCAGGTAGTCCGCCGTCTGGCGGCCGGGCCTGATCCCGGGGATGAACCCGCCGTACTTCTTCATGTTGTCGGCGACGTCGGTCGGGTTTAACGAGATCGCCGTGTAGAAGTACGCGAAGAACACGACCATGATCCCGAACAACGCCATGTAGACGAGGCTCGCGGAGTTCACGAGGTACCGCTCGATGAAGTCCTGGACGCCCTGGTGCTGGACGACGTTCTGCAGGAGCTGCGGGATGTACAGGACGCTCGAGGCGAAGATGATCGGGATCACGCCGGCCTGGTTGACCTTGAGCGGAATGTACGTGGACGACCCGCCGTAGACGCGGCGGCCGACCACGCGCTTGGCGTACTGGACCGGGATGCGGCGCTGTCCCTGCTCCATGATCACGATGGCAACGATCACGATGATGCCGATGAGGACGATCGCGAGGAAGGTCAGCAGCGGCTTCTGCTGGTAGATCTGCCACAGCTCGCTCGGGAGCGTCGACACGATCGACGCGAAGATCAGGATCGACATCCCGTTGCCGATGCCGCGCTGGGTGACGAGCTCGCCGAGCCACATGATCAGGGCAGTGCCCGCGGTCAGCGACAGGACGATCAGCATCACCCGCGGCGCGTTGAAGTTCGGGATGAGGTCGACGGGCGCGCCGCCGGCGCCGGTTAGCGTCCCGTTGTGGAACAGGAACGCGAGCCCGGTGGACTGGAGGATCGCCAGCAGGACCGTGAGGTAGCGCGTCCACTGCGTGATCTTCTTGTGCCCGGCCTCGCCTTCCTTCTGCCACGCCTCGAGCTTCGGGATGACGACCGTCAGAAGCTGCATGATGATCGACGAGGTGATGTAGGGCATGATCCCGAGCGCGAAGACTGCCATCTGCGTCAGCGCGCCACCGGAGAACAGGTTGATGAACTGCAGCGTCCCGGTCGCGCCGGCGGAGAACTCCTGGGCCCGCTCGACGTCGATCCCCGGCGTGGGGACGTGAGCCCCGAACCGGTAGATCGCGATGATCAGCAGGGTGAAGAGGATTTTCTTGCGGAGGTCGGGGACCTTGAACGCGCTCACGAACGCGCCGAGGAGGTTCACCGGCCCGTCCTCTCATCGAGCACCGTCACGCTGCCGCCCGCGGCCTCGATCTTGCTGCGCGCCGAGCCGCTGAACGCGTGGGCGGAGACCGTCATCGCGCGGTCGACGTCGCCGTCACCCAGGATCTTGATGAGCTTGTCCCTCTTGTGGACGAGGCCCGCGGCGCGGAGCTCGTCCGGACCGACGGTGTCGCCGTCGACCGTCGACAGCTCGCGCAGGTTCACGGCGCCGTAGACCTTCCGGTTCGGCGGGGTGAAGCCCTTGAGCTTCGGCACGCGCCGGACCAGCGGCATCTGGCCGCCCTCGAAGAAGAGGTGCACCTCGCCGCGGGCCTTCGTGCCCTTCGTCCCGCGGCCGGCGGTCTTGCCCTTGCCCGACCCCTCGCCGCGGCCGACGCGCTTGCGCCTCTTGTGCGCTCCGTCTGCAGGTCTCAGCTCGTGGGGCTTCATCTAAGACGTCTCCTCGACTTCGATCAGGTGCTCGACCGCACGGATCATCCCGCGGATCTCCGGCCGGTCCTCGTGCACGACGGAATGACGGAGCCGCTTCAGACCCAGGGCCCGGATGGTTCCCTCCTGCTTCGCTCCCCGCCCCTGCGCGGAGCGGACCTGCGTGACCTTCAGCTTCGCCATCTTGAACGGTCCTTTTCTTTATCTGTTCCCTGCGGGGGCGGCGGGCGCGGGCGGGTTCAGCAGCCATGCCGGCGCCACCTCCTCCGGCGTCTTGCCGCGCTTCGCCGCGATCGAGTCGGGCGTCTTGATGCTCTTCAGCGCCTTGACGGTCGCGTGCACGATGTTGATCGGGTTCCCCGACCCGAGCGACTTCGAGAGCACGTCCCTGATCCCGGCACATTCCACGACCGCGCGGACCGGGCCGCCGGCGATCACACCGGTACCGGGCGACGCGGGCTTCAGCAGCACCACGCCGCCGGAGTCCTCGCCGACGATCTCGTGGATGATCGTGTTGCCGACCATCGGGACGCGGAAGAAGCTCCGCTTCGCCTCCTCGACGCCCTTCTGGATCGCCGCCGGGACCTCACGCGCCTTCCCGTAGCCGACGCCGACCTGCCCGGCGCCGTCGCCGACGACGACGAGAGCCGTGAACGAGAAGCGCCGGCCTCCCTTAACCACCTTTGCGACGCGGTTGATCGAGACGACGCGCTCTTCGTACTGCGTCCTGTCGTCGTCGTCACGCCGCCCGCGGGGGCCGCCTCCTCGTGCCATCAGCTATCTCCTCTTGTCTTCTAGAACTCGAGGCCCGCTTCGCGGGCGCCGTCTGCCAGTGCCTGTATGCGGCCGTGGTACCTGAACCCGCCGCGGTCGAACGTCACGCGCGTCACGCCGGCGGCCTTCGCCTTCTCGGCCACCTGGGCGCCGACGGCCTTCGCCTTCGCCTTGGGGTCGTCCCCGTCGCCGACGGCGAGAGTGGACGCCGCGGCCAGCGTGCGCCCCGCGACGTCGTCGATGACCTGCGCATAGATGTGGCGGTTCGAGCGGTAGACCGCGAGGCGCGGCCTCTCCGGCGACCCGATCACCTTCTTGCGCACCCTGCGGTGCCTCTTCTCGAGCGGTGTCCTCTTGATGGTGTTCATCTGCGCCCTAACCTCCGGCCTTCGCGGCCTTGCCGGCCTTGCGGCGGATGTGCTCGCCCTCGTAACGGATGCCCTTCGCCTTGTACGGCTCGGGCTTCTTGATCGCCCGGATCTCTGCAGCCGTCTGGCCGACGAGCTCCTTGTCGATCCCGCGGATCGTGATCCGCGTCGGCGTCGGCAACTCGAATTCGATCCCGGCGGGCGCCGACTTGCGGACGACGTGCGAGAACCCGACCGACAGCTCGAGGTCGTTGCCGGCCTTCGCGGCGCGGTAGCCGACGCCGTGGATCTCGAGTCGCTTCTCGTAGCCCTCGGTGACGCCCTGGATCATGTTCGCGATGAGGCTGCGGACGAGGCCGTGCAGCGCCCGGACGTCGTTGGAGTCGCCGCTTCGGACGACGCGCAGCTCCCTGTCGGACTGCTCGAGCGAGATCCCCTCGGGCACCGTGCGCGCGAGCTGGCCCTTGGGACCCTTCACGCGCACCGACCCGGACGCGATCGTGAC